>JBFMAS010000320.1:0-6519 GCA_040755575.1 Thermodesulfobacteriota bacterium | reverse complement strand
CGGCCGGCGAGCTCCGGCGCCCACGACGACACCGCGCCGTCGAGGAGCGGCGCGACGAGCGCGGGCGCCACGCCGATCACGACGCAGGCGCCGCCGAGCGCGGCCATCGGCACGAGCATCGGCGCGCCGCTCTCGTGCGCCGCGCGCGCGCGCCCGCTGCGCGGCTCGCCGAGGAAGACGATGCCGAAGACCTTGACGAAGCAGGCGACGGCGAGCGCGCCGACCAGCGCCAGCGCCGGCGCGGTGAAGGCGCCGGCGAGCCAGGCGAGGTCGCCCGACCCGGCCACCGTGCGCAGCAGCCCCAGATAGACCAGCAGCTCGCTCACGAAGCCGTTCAGCGGCGGCAGGCCGCAGATCGCCACGGCGCCGACCAGGAAGGCGAGCCCGGTGTGCGGCATGCGCCGCAGCAGCCCGCCGAGCTGGTCGATCTCGCGCGTCCCCGTTGCGTGCAGCACCGAGCCGGCGCTCAGGAAGAGCAGCGCCTTGAACAGCCCGTGGTTCCAGACGTGCAGCAGCGCCCCGGCGAGCCCGAGCGCGACGAGCTCCGGGCGCCCGAGCGACCGGCCCAGCACCGCGAGCCCGAAGCCGATGCAGATGATGCCGATGTTCTCGACGCTGTGGTAGGCGAGCAGGCGCTTCAGGTCGTGCTGCGCGATGGCGAAGACGACGCCGAGCACCGCGGACACGACGCCGAGCGCGAGCACCGCACCGCCCCACCACAGCGGCGGGCTCGGGAACAGCGAGCACAGCCGGACGAGCCCGTAGATCCCCATCTTGATCAGCACGCCCGACATCACCGCCGACACGTGGCTCGGCGCGTTGGCGTGCGCACCCGGCAGCCAGACATGCAGCGGCATCAGGCCCGCCTTGAGGCCGAAGCCCGTCAAGCCAAGGAGGAAGATCGCGTTCGCGAGGCCCGACTCCGGCGGCGGCGTCACCCAGCCGAAGCTGCCGGTCGCCGCGTGCAGCAGCGCGAACATCGCAAACAGCAGCAACGTGCCGAGGCGCGTCGCGATCAGGTAGAGGTAGCCCGCCTGGCGGACGGCCGGCACGCGGTCCTCGGTCGTGACGACGAGGAAGGCCGCGAGCGCCATCGTCTCCCAGCCGGCGAGGAACAGCACCGAGTTGCGGGCGACGACGAGGACGGCCATCCCGGCGGTGAGCAGCCCGTAGAAGAGCCGCAGCTTGCGCGCGTCGTCCGGATGCTCCCCCTGTGCCCAGTACCCGAGGCCGTAGATCGCGCCGAGCGCCGCGACCGCGAAGATCTGGATCAGGAAGAGCGCCGAGATGCCGTCGATCGCGATCGCGAGCGCGCCGCCCGGCACGGGCCAGGCGAGATCGAGCGAGCTCGCGCCCGCTTCCGCCGTCGCGAGCAGCGCGCTCGCGATGCCGCACGCGCTGCCGGCGACGAGCAGCGCCGCGGCGACGCGCTCGCCGCCAACCGCCCGGCGGCGCACGAGGACCCCGGGCATCCCGCTCACGCCGACGAGCACCACCGCGGCGACGAGAAGAGGGAGCGTCATCGCAGCATCCAGCCGCGGAACGCGGTCCACGTGAGCGCGAGGACCACGACGGCGACGACGTACAGCACGTATACCTGCAGCACGCCCTGCTGGAGCCAGCGGAGACGCGCGAAGCGCGCGGCGCAGCGCGCGAAGAACGGCTCGTAGACCGCTCTCGTCAGCGGGTCGACGCACTCGGTCGAGTACGTCGCCGGAGCGGGGAAGACCCCCTGCGGCGTCGTCCTCCGCGCGCGCGCACGCAGCGTCGCCGGCAGGAGACGGTCGCCGAGCATCTCGGAGAACGACCGCGCGGTGTACTGCATCCGCGGCGTCGGCGCGGCGTAGCCGCAGTCCCAGGTGGTCTCGCGCGTGGTGCGCCGCCGCAGGCTCGCCGCGAGAAGCACCGCGAGCGTCGCGAGGCACGCCCACAAGGCGAGGTTGCACGACGCGACCGTGCTCAGCGCGCCGGCAGCGACGTCGAGCCCGGCGCCGCCCGGTCCCACGAGCTGGTCGCCCACGGGCGACAGCAGAGCGAGCACCGGCGCGGGCAGCAGTGCGACCGCGACGCAGGCCGCCGCGAGGACCCACGTCGGCGCGACCATCCAGCGCGACGCCTCGTGCGCGTGCGCGGCGCCGCTGCTGCGCGGCGCGCCGAGCAGCGTCACGCCGGCGAGGCGGACGAAGCAGACCGCGGCGAGCCCGCCGACCAGGGACAGGACGCCGACCAGGAGCAGCGCCGCGACCCCGTGCGGCGCCGTGCCGCCCCCGATCAGCGCGAGGTAGATCAGCCACTCGCCGAGGAAGCCGTTCAGCGGCGGCAGCGCCGAGATCGCGACCGCACCGAGCAGCATCGCACACCCGGTCCATGGCATCGCCTTCATCAGGCCGCCCAGACGCTCGAGGTCCTTCGTCCCGGTCCCGTGCAGCACGCTGCCCGCCGCGAAGAACATCAGCGACTTCATCAGCGCATGGTTCCAGAGGTGCAGCAGGCCGCCCGCCATGCCGAGCGCCGCGAGGCGAGCGTCGCCGCGCGTCGTTCCCCACCAGCCGACGCCGATGCCGAGCAGCACAACGCCGACGTTCTCGATGGTCGAGTACGCGAGCACGCGCTTCAGGTCGCGCTGCTGCAGCGCGAGCGCGATCCCGACCAGGGCGCCGGCCAAGCCGAGCGCGATCAGCAGCGGTCCCCACCACGCGGCCCGGGGCAGGAAGCCGAGGACGCGCAGGAAGCCGTAGATGCCGAGCTTGACGAGCACGCCGGACATCAGCGCCGACACGTGCGAGGGCGCCGCGGCGTGCGCCTCGGGCAGCCAGACGTGCACCGGCACGAAGCCCGCCTTGATCCCGAAGCCGAGCGCCGCGAGCGCGAAGAGCAACGCGGACGCGCCGGCCGACGGCGTCGCGCGCGCGAAGGCGGCGAAGTCGAGGCTGCCGGCCTCGCGGCCGAGGAGCAGGAAGAGAAGCAGCAGGCACGCGACACAAGCGTGGCCGGCGAGGAGGTACACCCATCCCGCGCGGCGCACGTCCGCGGCCTCGTGCTCGAGCGTCACGAGCACGTACGAAGCGAGCGTCATCACCTCCCAGGCGACGAGGAACAGGACGACGCTGCGGGCCGACACCACGGTCGCCATGCTGGCGAGAAACACGTTCAGCGCCGCCGTCGGCACGGCGAGCCGCTTCCGGCCGCGGTACGCCGCGAGGTACTCGCGGCCGTAGACCGCCGCGAGGCAGCCGATCGCGAACAGCGGCAGCAGGAAGAGCGCCGACAGCGGGTCGATGCCGAGCGCCAGGCTGCCGTAGGGAACGTCCCACGGCGCCTCGAGCAGCGGCAGCTCGGCGCCGTGCAGCACGCGCAGCGCCGGCACCACGGCGACGACGCAGCCCGCGACGCCGCCGACGGCACCGACGATCCCGGAGGCGCGCTCCGACCCGGCGAGCAGCAACGCGGCGAGCGCGCTGCCGAGCAGCAGCGCCAGGCCGAGGACGAGCAGCCCCACCTTCGCTCAGCGCTTCCCGGGGTACGGGAAGGACGCCTCGATCCGCACCGCCTCCCGCACGAGCTCTTCCGCGCCGGCGCGGCGCGACACGAGCTCCTTGAACTTCGGGTCGTGCAGCGCCCACGACAGCCGGGCGAGGAGCTGCAGGTGGCCCTTGATGGTCGAGCTGATCATCGAGAACACCGTGTGCACCGGCTGGCCGTCGATCGCGTCGAACGGGATCGGGTGCGCGAGGTAGCAGACGGTGATCGACGCCGGCGCACCGTTGAGCACGACGGGGTTGCGCACGTGCGGGATGGCGATGCCGCCGCCGATGCCCGTCGAGCCCATCGCCTCGCGCGCGAGCAGGACCTGGAAGAGGAACTCGCGATCCACCGAGGGCGGCAGCGCGAGCAGGTCGACGACCGCGTGCAGCACCGACTCGCGGTCCGTGCCCGCGACGTCCGCGTGCACGCCGCCCGCGCGGAGCGCCGCCACCAGGCCGGGGCCGTTCGGACGGCTCTCGCCCTCGCCCGCGAAGACGTCGACCGAGACCGGCATCTTGCGGCTGGTCGCCCACTCGAGCAGCTCGGCGCGGCTGAAGCGCGGCTGGTCGTTCACCCTGTAGAAGGGGATCTCGTCGTCGTCGATCCAGCGGTAGATCTGCTTCTCGGAGACGCGCAGGACGCGGGCCGCGTCGCGTACGTTCAGCTCCACCTGCGCCACCTCTCCGCCGCCTGCAGCGCGTCGCGCTGCCCTGCTACTTCCGGCGTCACGGCTACTCCCGCTCCTCCTGCGCGAGCCCTTCGAGCATCGCGGTCGTCGCGGCGAGGTCCTGCTCGAAGTAGCGGCGCATGATGTCGAGCACGTCGACCAGCAACGGGCTTCGCAGCGAGTAGAACACCTGGTTCCCTTCCTTGCGGCTCACCGCGATGCGCTTCGCGCGCAGGACCGCGAGGTGCTGCGACGCGTTCGCCTGCTCGACCTCGAGGCGCCCGAGGATCTCGCCGGCCGAGAGCTCGCCGCCTCGCAGCAGCTCGACGATCGCGACGCGCGTCGGGTGGGCGAGCGCCTGGAAGATCTCCGCCTTGAACTCGCGCAGCGACTGACGGAGGCGCTTGTCGTCGAGCGGCGGGCTCTTGTCGCGGCTGGACCGTGCCCGGGGACGCGTGCTCACGGCATTGGTATATTCGACCTCTCGAATATACGCAAGAGTCTTCGAGCCGCGATGCGGCCGCGGCGCCCTCGGGGCGCCTACGCGAGGCCGTAGAAGCGCTTGGCGTTCGCCCCCGCGATCTTCGCGCGCGCCTCGTCGGCGAGATCCGTGCGCGTGCGCAGGTGCTTGGTGCTCTCCGGCCAGTCGCCGTCCCAGTGCGGGTAGTCGCTCGCGAACATGATGAAGTCGGCGCCGAGCACGTCGACGACGCCGGGCAGGATCGGCTCCTCGGGCTCGCAGCTCACCCAGACGTTGCCGGCCGCCACGTACTCGTGCGGGTCGCGCTTCCAGCCGTTCGGGATCCAGCTGCCGCGCTTCTCGTAGTGCTCGTGCAGGCGGTCGACGAAGAACGGCACCCAGCCGACGCCCGCCTCGAGGAAGGCGACGCGCAGCTTCGGGTGCCGGTCGAACACCCCGCCGCTGACGAGAGCCGTCATCGCGGTCATCTGGTCGAACGGGAAGCTGATGCAGTGCACCTGGATGTAGTTGTCGAAGCGGTCGACGCCGATCTTCGGCAGGTGGATGCCGGGCGCGCCGTGCACGCCGAGCGGCATGTCGAGATCCTGGGCCGCGGCGTAGAAGCGGTCGAGGTCGGGATGGTCGAGGTTGCGCGTCTTGAGCGCCGGCGGGATCATGGTCGCGACGAGGCCGAGGTCCTTCGCCTCGCGCATGACGTCGATCGCGACCTCGCCGTGCTCGATCGGCGTCACCGCGACGCCGCGCAGGCGGCCCCCGGTCGGCCGCGCGTAGTCCGCGATCCACTGGTTGTACATGCGCGCGAAGCCGGCGGCGAACTCCGGGTCCTCGAGGCTCGGCGCGCACAGCCCGAAGCTCGGGTAGAGCACCATCACGTCGATGTGGTCGCGGTCGGCGTCCTTGAGCACGCTCTGCGCCGTCGAGAAGTCGATGCCGTCGACGCGCGACAGCCCGTGCTCCGGCGGGCAGCCCGCGCCGGGACCCTTGTCCTCGGGGTAGTGGCGACCCTCGATCATCAGGCTCGGCCGGCCGTCGTCGCGGAACTTGATGTGCTGAGGCCAGCGCTCCATCGCCGCCAGCGCGAGCGATGCTCCCTCGGCGACGTGGCCATCGGCATCGACGATCTGCATCAGCGTTTCCTCTTCTCGGGGTTCGTCCCGTGCTACCACGGGCCCGGGACGCAGGAAAAGCACGGGGGCGAGCATGGTGATCGACATCGACGGGCACGTCTTCGAGGCCGCCGACATCTGGCCGCGCTACCTGCCGCGCGAGTACCACGACGCGATGCCGCGCATCGCCAAGGACAGGCGCGGCACCGACCGCTTCCAGCTCTGGGGACAGCTCTTCCCGACGCCCGAGGGCAAGGGACAGTGGCAGCCCGAGGGCGTCACCGAGGCGATGTGCAAGCGGCCGGGCGGCGTCGACCCGCACGCGCGCCTCGCCGACATGGACGCCGAGGGCGTCGACGTCGCGGTCCTCTACGGCACGATGGCGCTCGGCTTCCCACACTTCCCCGACCCCGGCCTCGGCATGGCGATCGTGCGCGCCTACCACGACTGGCTCGCCGACTACTGCGCGGCCGACCGCACGCGTCTCTTCGGCGTCGCCTCGCTGCCGATGCGCGAGCACATGATCGAGCTCTCGCTCGCCGAGGCGCGGCGCTGCGTCGAGCAGCTCGGCTTCGTCTCGCTCATGCTGGGCTCGAACGTCGCCGGGCAGAACGCCGACCACCCGTCGTACGATCCGCTCTACGCGCTCGCCGAGGAGCTCGACGTGCCGGTCGGCGTGCACATCGCCGCGGGGCTGTGCGGCGCCGATCGCTTCACCGACCAGTACGCGCTGTCGCACG
>JBFMAS010000319.1:0-3769 GCA_040755575.1 Thermodesulfobacteriota bacterium | reverse complement strand
GGCGGCGCATCGCGCGCCGGCCGCGGCCGTCGTGCGTCCCGGCGATTTGCTTCCCGCGGCCTTCCCGCGCACAACCGACAGCTCAGATTCGACCCTTGCGAGGAGGAATGGATGACGGCGTCGTGCCCCAGAATCGTGACCGGCCTTGCCTTCGCCTGCGCGCTGGCGCTCGCGCCGCAGCGGGCCCGTGCCGAGAGCTGCACCTACAGCGTCGACCCGAGCGCGATCGGGGTGACGTGGACGGCGTTCAAGTTCACCGACAAGACCGCCGTCAAGGGCCGCTTCAACGCGACGAAGGTGAGCGGCCCGACCTCGGCGCCGTCGCTGCAGGCGCTCGCCAAGGGGCTGTCGATGGACATCGACGGCATGTCGGTCGAGACCGACAACCCGGCGCGCAACGCGACCATCTCGCAGTTCTTCTTCGGCGTCTTCCAGCCGGCGGGGAAGATCCAGGCGTCGGTTGCGGACGTGAAGGGCGACGAGGCGAAGGGCACGATCGACATGAAGATCACGATGAACGGCGTGACGCGCGTCGTCCCCTTCGCGTACACCGCGACGCCGGCAGGCGAGGTCGAGGCCAAGGGCTCCTTCGACATGATGGACTTCCAGCTCGGCAACGCGCACGAGAGCATCCACAGGACGTGCGAGGAGCAGCACAAGGGCACGGACGGGGTGTCGAAGACGTGGACCGACGTGGGCGTCACGGTGAAGGGCAGGTTCGCCGCGAACTGCGCGTGAGCCGGCGCGCCGTGCCGCGCGGCGGCTCGTCAAGCTAAGGTACGTTGCCGGCCGTGAGGCCGCGGTCTAGAGTCGGGGCGTGCGTCGCACGCCGCCGACCGATTGCAGAGCGCCGGCCGCCGGCCGGTGCGGCCTCTGCGCGCTCGCGACGCCGCTCACGGTCGCGACGCTGGCCCTCTGCTTCGCCGCGCAGGTGCTCGCCGCGGACGCGATGCTGTCCGGGCGCGACCGGCGAGCAGTGCTCGCGGCGCACGACCGCGCGCGTGAAGCGGTCGGCGTGCCCGGGCTCGTCTGGGACGAGAGGCTCGCGCGCGTCGCGGCCGGCCTCGCCGAGAGCTGTCGCTTTCGCCACGACGAGCGGCGCGACGCGCGCCACCGCGCGCTCGGCGGCGACGACGTTCCTCTCGGCGAGAACCTGTCGGCCGCATCGCCGCCGTCTGCGCCGGTCGAGGCGATCCACGCCTGGATCGCCGAGCGCCGCGACTGGGACTGCGCCCGCAACCGCTGCCGCGGCACCTGCGGGCACTACACGCAGGTGGTGTGGAGCGCCACCCGGCGCGTCGGCTGCGCACAGGCGGTGTGCCCGGGCCGAAGCGCGCGGCGCGGGCTCGGCGACGGCCGGTGGTCGTTCCTGGTCTGCAGCTACGCGCCCGGTGGCAACGTCGTCGGCGAGCGCCCGCTCCCGCGCGAGCGTTGCCCCTGACGCCCGCGCAGCACGACGACGTCGAGCGCTTCGTCGATCGGGATCGAGACGTGCTGCGGGGCGGTCGAGGCGAGCAGGCTCCCCGGGCCGGACTCGAACCAGCGACCAATCGGTTAACAGCCGATCGCTCTACCAACTGAGCTACCGGGGAACGGCTGGGTCGATACTAGATCGACCGGTGACGCGCAATTGAGCGGTGCGCCAGTAGGCTTCGCGCTCGATTTGTTGTAGCAGGTGCGCGCGAAGGAGGGCTGCTGATGCGACGATCCACGACGACTTCTTTCCCGAGCAAGCTCGCCGCGCTCGCGGCGACGACCGTCGTCCTTCTGGCGACGGGCGCCGCGGCCGAATCCCACTCGGGCGACGCCGGCAAGGCCGCCGGCAAGACGATGATGGCGACGCTGCACCCGGTCGCAACGGGCACCGGACGGGTCGACGAGAAGATGAGCCGCGGCACGGCGAAGTTCACGCAGGGCGCCGGCAAGGTCGACGTGCTGATCCAGGTGAACGATCTGCCGCTCGGCGATCGCGAGGCGGGTCCCGCGTCGGACGGCGCTCCGGCGACGGTGCCCTTCGACGTCGCCGTGGTGAAGACGGGCGACTGCGCGAAGGCCGAGGGCAGCGCGGAGCTGGTCAAGCTGCCGCAGCTCCAAGTGAAGGACGACGGCTCGGGAATCCTGATGGCGTCGACGGACAAGGTGACGCTCGAGCAGCTCGCCGGGCAGGCGGTCCTGATCAGCGTGCCGGGGAACAAGAACCGCGTCGGCTGCGGGGTGATCGCGGCGCGCTGAGCACCGGCTGGTGACGCAGCGGGACGGTCGCCCGGAGCCCGACCGTCCCGCTGCTGCCCGGCGCCTCTATCGGAGGATCTCCCGGGCATCTTGCCCGTGGGCGAACAAAGAGCGAAGATCGGCGGGTGGTCGCGCCCCGCCTCGTCGCCGAGCTCAACGCGTCTCTCCCCGGCGCCGTTCGACGCGCCGACACGCTGCTGCACGGGGCGCGCGAAGAGCGCCTGCCGACCGGCTTCGCGGAGCTCGACGCCGCGCTCGACGGCGGCCTGCCGCGCGGCCACCTGAGCGAGCTCGTCGCGCACGGCTCGGCCGGTGCGACGAGCCTCGTCCAGCGGCTCCTCGGCCGCCTCACGGCGCAGGCGCACGTCGCCGCGTGGGTCGACGCGCCCGATGCTTTCGATCCCGCGAGCGCGTCCGCCGCCGGCATCGATCTCGAGCGCCTCCTCTGGGTACGGCCGCCCGACCTCGCGACGGCGCTCGCCGCCACCGAGGCGCTGCTCACCATGGGCGGCTTCCCGCTCGTCCTGCTCGACGCCGCCGCGGCGCCGCGCGGCGCATCCGCGCGGATGGATGTCCCGCGCCGCGCAGGCTTGCCGGGCCGCGCCGCGCCCGCCGGCTCCCGCGTGGCCGGCGCGCTGCACGCATGGATCCGCCTCGCGCGCGCCGCTGCACGCTCGCGCAGCGCGCTGCTCGTCCTGCAGCACGCGCCGCACAGGACGGCGGCGGGGCGTGACGGGCAGCCGGCGGGCGCCGGGTCGGCCGCGGCCGTGCGCCTCGAGATCGAGCCGTTGCGCGTCGTGTGGGACCGCGCGGATGGCGCGCCCTCGCTGCTCGACGGCCTGGTCGCGCAGGTCGTCGTGCGTCGCAACCGCGGCGGCGACGGCAGCGAGCGCCGCATCCTGCTCGAGGTTGCTTGACGGTGGCGACCCGGTTCGCGTGCCTGTTCGTGCCGCGCTTCGCGATCGCGGCACAGCTTCGCGCCGAGCCCGAGCTGCGCGGCTGCCCGCTGGTCGTCTGCGACGAGGGCTCGCGCGCGACGCTGATCGATGCCTCGCCGGAAGCCGCCCGGCTCGGCGCGCATCCTGGCTTGACGGTCGCGCAGGCGCTCATCCGGCACGCCGACCTCGTGGTGCGGCCGCTCGACGTCGACGCGCTCGACGCGGCCCGCGCCGCCCTCGCCGACGTCGGCCGCTCGGTGTCGCCGTGCATCGAGGTGGTCGGCACGGCGGAGGAGGGCGGCTCGACGTCGGGCAACGGCTCCGCCCGCTACGCGCGCGGCGGCGAGCACCGGCTGGCGAGCGCCGCGAGCGTCGCGCACGGCGCGGCGCAGCAGCGCGCGCACACGCCGGCGGCACGGGTCGGGCTCGCGGGCGAGATCGTCCTCGACGTCGGGGGCGTCGAGCGGCTGTTCGGCTCGCCGGAGGGCATCGCGGCGGCGCTCCTGCAGCGGGCGGAGCGCGTCGGCTTCACCGCCGGCGTGGGCCTCGCCGACCGCCGTGCGACGGCGCGCATCGCGGCGGGCGTCGCGATGCGCGCC
>JBFMAS010000318.1:0-2032 GCA_040755575.1 Thermodesulfobacteriota bacterium | reverse complement strand
GATCGTGCGACGCGAGGAAAATCGCTGGACTTCGCGGACACCTGCGAGTACGAAGGATGCATCCCCTCGGCGTCCTGCCCGCGGCCCTCGTGACCCTTCCGGCCTGCGAGCGGTGCGACGTCGGTGAATGCCTTCTAGCAAGTCCATCCATGAGCACCCCAGCGGATTCGAAGCGTGCCTCCGCCCCGACCGGGGGCACGACGGTCGGCTCCTACGTCGACGCGCTGTGCGGCAAGTGCAAGGAGATGACGAGCCACATCGTGCTGGCGAAGATCGGCAGCGTCCCGACGCGCGTCGAGTGCCGCACCTGCCACGCGATGCACGCGTACCGCGTGCCCGGCACCCGCCGCACGTCGACGTCGTCGGCTGCGCGCGCGCGCCCCGCCCCCGATCCGGCCCAGGTCTGGGCCGACGCCATGCGCAGGGCGCAGGGCGCCGCCGTCACGTACTCGATCGACCGCCACTACGACGTCGGCACGCGTCTCAGCCATCCGACCTTCGGCGAGGGCGTGGTGGTGCGCCACGCGAGCACGTCGGTGTGCGAGGCGGTGTTCCGCGATCGCGCCGTCAAGCTCAAGATGGGTACGGCGGCGAGCTGACGCGCGGCGGGCTCGCGGCGGGCGGCGTCGCCGAGCAAGACGCGCTCACCCCCCGGCCGCGCGCGTGACCGGGTACCCTCGCTCGCTCCACACGCGGATGCCCTCGTCGAGCACCGCGGCGTGCGGGTAGCCGCGCCGGCGCAGCTCGTCGACCACGACGCCCGAGGCGTGGTGCGGGCAGGCGCAGTAGGCGACGACCCACGTGCCGTCGTTCGGGATGCGGTCGAGGCCCGCGAGGGCGTAGTACGGCACCGAGATCGCGCCCTCGATCCGCTCGCGCTGCCAGTCGGACGTCGCCCGCGCGTCGACGATCACGATCCGGCGCTTCTCGTCGAGCATGCGCTTGACGTCGTCGGCGGCGACGAAGCGATCGTCGCGCAGCGCGAGCTCCGCGGATGCGCCGTCGGGATTGAGCACGATCGGCCCGGCCGGAGGCGGAACGTTGACCGTCGCGGCGCGAACCGCCGCGGAGTTGTCGGCCCAGCTCCGCAGATACGCCACCAGGTCGGCGATCTGCTCCTGGTCGAGCTCGCCCGCGTAGGCCTTCATCGGCGTGCCGTCGCGGCCGCGCGCGATCGCGTCGTACAGGAAGGCGTCGCTCGCAAGCGCGAGGAACGTCGCGTTCGCGAGGTGGGGCGCGGTGCCGTGGCTGCGCCGGTCGCCGTGACAGGAGGAGCAGCTCCGTGCGTAGAGCGCCGCGCCGCGCTTCGCGCTGCCGCCTTGTGGCGGCGTCAGCGCGGTCGCCGCGGGGCCGCGCGAGCGCAGGAAGGCGACGAGCTGCGCCATCTCGGCCTCGTGCAGCGGCCCGCCGAGCTCGACGCCGTAGGCCGCCATGGCGGTGCCGGGGCGGCCGAGAGCGATGCTTGCGACGAGGAAGCGGTCGTCGGCCGCCGACAGGAACTCGGGGCTCACCAGCGAGGGCGCGTTGTCCGCCGCGTAGCCTTGCGCCTGCGCCCCGTGGCAGAGGGCGCAGTACTTCTCGTACAGCGCGGCGCCGGCGGCGACCTGCGCGGCGTCCTCGGCGCGCGGCGCACCGGCATCGACGAGCACGGCGAGGCAGAGCGCGAGCGGCGCGAGCCAGCGGACGATCGAGCGCGAAAGCATCGCGCGGATCATGACATCCGGAGCGGTCCCCGCGCCAACCGGCGGTGCGTCCGCCCGTGCGGGCGGGGCTACCGCTCCTCGCTCGGCGGCGCGACGGGGACGATCGTCCGCACCACCTCTCGCTCGCCGACCAGGATCAGCTCGATCTCGGAGTAGTCGCCCGCCGGGAAGTAGACGAGACCCGTCTCCGAGACGCCGGGGCGCAGCACCGTGCCCGGCAGGGCGCGATCCTCGAAGCCGGCGACGTCGGGCGGCGGCTCCTGCATGCCGCGGAAGATGCCGCCGATCGCGCCGACGGCCGCGCCGATGGCGCCGCCCGAGCCGCCGCC
>JBFMAS010000317.1:0-4531 GCA_040755575.1 Thermodesulfobacteriota bacterium | reverse complement strand
GAGCAGCAGGGCATGGGCGTCTTCGAGGCGCGCTTCTACGCCGAGGTCGCGGCGCAGGTGCCGGTGCGCATCCCGCGTCCCTGGTACGCCGCGCACGCGGACGGGCGCTACGTCATGGTGCTCGAGGACCTGGCCGCGGCCGGCGTGCGCTACCCCGGTCAGCGCGCGCCCGACCTGGCGGACTTCGTGACGCGGACGATCGACGCCTTCGGCGCGCTCCACGCCGCGTTCTGGGCAAGCCCGCGCTTCGCGCCGGACGGCGACCTCGCGTGGGTCGCCCGGCGCTCGCGGGGCTACGGCGGCGCCGCAGCGCTCGTCCGCTTCGCGGTCGAGCAGCTCGGCGCGAGGCTGCCCGCCGCGTCGCGCCGGCTGGCGGAGGTCTACCTGCCCCGCGCCGAGCGCGTACCCGCCTTGCTCGCCGAAGGCACGCCGACGCTCGTCCACGGCGACGCGCACATCGGCAACATGTTCGTCGACGGCACGGCGCCCGGCTTCCTCGACTGGGCCATGGTGAGCTGTGCGCCCGGCCTGCGCGACGTCGGCTACTTCCTCGGCGCCTCGGTGCCGACCGGGCTGCGGCGCGAGCACGAGCGTCCGCTGATCGCGCGCTACTGCGAGCGGCTCCGCGAGAGCGGCGCCGCGCTCGACGTCGACGCGGCGTGGCAGCAGTACCGGCTGCACGTCCTTTCCGCGTGGATCGCAGCGGTCGTCACCGCCGCGATGGGATCGAAGTGGCAGCCGATCGACGTCGGCATGGGCGCGACGCTGCGCGCGGACGCCGCGATCGAGGACCACGCCGTCGCCGATGTGCTGCGCGCGCGGCTGCCCTGACGTGCGACGTGCGCGCGTGATCGTGGCCGGCGCCGCGCGCCCGTTCGTCGCCTCAGGGACGCCAGTGCCGGATGAAGCCGACGAACCAGGCGTGCCCGTCCACCGTCAAGCTGCTGGCGTCGTGGTCTCCTCCCACGAGGCTGCTCCGCGCGACGTGGCGGGTCGGCCCGAAGGTGTACTGGTACGAGAGATCGAGCTGCGCCTCCCCGATCCGCCAGCCGAAGCCCAGCGCCAGCACGTGCTCGAGGGTCACCGGGATCACGGGCGTGAGGGTCGAGTCCGGAACGGGGCTCGGGTGGTGGGTGTAGCCGAGGCGTACGGTGGCTTCGGGCGTCAAGTATAGCTCGTACCCGAGCCCGACCGTGTACGTGTCCTTCCAGCCGAGGTGCACCTGGTCGCCGACGTTCGTCACCCCGAGAGCGCCCTTGCCCCGCGTCAGCTCGAAGCGGATCCGATCGAACGCGGCGGACCAGTTTCGCCAGGTGACCTCGCCGGACAGCCGGCTCCGCGGGCCGACGTCGTGCCGGAAGCCCACGGCCACCGCCCGCGGCAGGCCGAGCGCGATCGACGAGTCGAACTCGTCGCGCGTGCCGGCGAGATCGATTCGCGCGCGTCCGGCGACGTCGGCCTCGAAGTCGCTCGGCGCGGTGTAGCTCGCGCCGAGGACGGTCCCGGGTGCCGCGGCCCATTGCGCCCCGATCGCCCACGCCGGCGCGAAGCCGATGCCGCGGATGCGCACGCCGACCGGGGTGCCCGCGAGCCGTCCCGTCTGCACCCAGTACGGCAGCCGGAGCTCGACGTACGATCCGGCGAGGCCGAGGTGCGCACCCACGCTGAGCCGGTCCGTCGCGCGATAGCCGACGCCGGCGACGAGCTTCGCGAAGGCGGCGAACGATCGGTACGCGTGCCTGCCCGGCCCGAAGACGGGCGACGTGCCGAGCTCGTAGTCCGCTCCGAAGCCCGCGGGGACGAAGAGCCCGAAGCCGTAGCCGAGACGCTCGCTGGTCTCCGATCGAGCGACGTAGGCCACGTCGGCGATCGGCAGCGGCGTGCCCGTGCCGGCAGCGAAGGCGTTCTCCGCATCCGAGTAGCGGAACGCGAACAGGTACTGGCCCAGGTGGAGGTCGGCCATCGCGGCCGGCTCGATGCCGGCGAGCGCCGCCGGGTTGTCGAGCAGGACGCTGCCGTTGTCGGCGTGTGCGACGTTGGTCGCGCCGCGCCCGGCGGGGATCGGCCCCATGCCGTCGCGAAGAAAGCCGTCCGCGTGCGCGAGCCGGCCGAGGACGACGTCGAGCACGCAGGCGAGCAGCAGCCGGCTCGCCGGTCGCGCGAGGCCCTCCGACCAGGACGACGGCATGCGGCACGCGCCGTTCGATCGCGCTCACCGGTCGATGCGAGCTCGACGGTCGCCGTCAGCGGCTCGACCAGCGCAGCGTGGCGAGGAAGTAGTGCTCGAAGAGCCGCAGCTCGCCCGCGTCCGCCGCGAGGTGGCGGCGAGCGAGCTCGCTCGCCGCGCGATGGTCGGCGACCTCGAGCCCCAGGTCCCGCGCGAAGGCGGGGAGGTCCGCCAGGCCGCTGACGAATCCCGCCCCGAGGTCGGCGTAGGTCTGCGCGAATTCGCCGACGCGAGGATCGCCGGTCGACCGCGAGATCACGCGGTCCGACATGTAGTCGAAGGAGATCTCGAAGCGCTCGAGCCGCCTGCAGAGCTGGAGCAGCACCAGGACGACGTCGTCGAGCGGGAGGAAGAACGTGTTGCCCTCCCAGATGACGTAGCTCGGCAGCCGCGGGTCGAAGCCTGCCGAGACCAGGCCGGCGACGAAGTCGTCGCGGACGTAGTCGCAAGCGAGGTGCGCGGCTCCCGTCTCGAGGCCGTGCCGCCGCAGGCATGCGCGCTTGAAGTCGAGGACCGGCCGGCGATCGACCTCGAACCACGCGACGCCGCCCGTGTCGCAGCGCAGACGTCGTGTATCGAATCCGGCACCGAGGACGACGACCTGCGCGACGCGCCGGCTCGCGGCCGTCAGCCAATCGTCGATGTAGCGCGTGCGGAGCACGATCATGCGCGGCGCTTCGGGAAGGACCGCCCGCAGCCTCGCGGCCAGCTTCTCGCTCGCGCCGTCGAGGAAGCAGGCGGCCAGCGAGTCGTCGAACAGGCGGTCCGGCCGGCGGCTCTCCTCGAGACGCCACTGCGCGGTGACGAGCGCCGTCCTGCCGACGTCGTCGATCGGCGTCGCTCCGACCTGCCTGCCGTCGTGCTCCTCCATCATCGGCGCCTCCGTTGCGAGCGTGTCGCGCTCTGCTGGCTTGCGCTCTCGTCGTCCGCCGGCCGCGCGCACGGAGGGACGCGAGTCGTGCCCTTCAAACGCGTGGGTGGTGCAGGTCCCAGACGAGCCGGAGCCGCTCGAGGCCGCGCAGCAGCAGGCCGCTCGCGTCCACCTCGCTCCGGCGAAGACCGTGGATCGCCGAACGGGGAAATGCGTGGTGGTTGTTGTGCCAGCCCTCTCCCAGCGCGAGCCAGCCGAGGAGACGGTTGTTGCGGCTGTCGTCGGGGGTGTCGAAGCGACGGCTCCCGAACGCGTGGCCGATCGAGTTGACGCTCCACGTGACGTGCTGGACGACGAACACGCGCGTCAAGCCGCCCCAGACGAGGGCGTGGTACGCGCCCGCGGTCCCGCCGGCGGCGAAGCCGAGCGCGGTCGGGACGGCGAGCGAGAGCAGCATCCAGAGCGGGTAGAGCCGGTCGACGCGGGCCACCACCGGGTCGCGCACGAGGTCCGCCGCGAACGTCCGCACCGCGGTCTTGTCGTCGTCGAAGAACCAGCCCAGGTGGGCATGCCAGAGCCCGCGCGCCGAGGGCCCCGCGGCGCGCGAGCCCAGCCGCGGCGAGTGCGGATCCCCGGGGCGGTCGGCCCAGCCGTGGTGACGCCGGTGGTCGGCGACCCAGCGCATCGCGGGCCCCTGGATGGCCATGGCGCCGGCCGCGGCGAGGATGCCGCGCATCGCGGGACCCGTGCGAAAGGCGCGGTGTGCGAGCAGGCGGTGGTATCCGATCGTGATGCCGAAGCCCGTCAGCAGGTACATGCCGGCGAAGATCGCGTGGTCGACGACGTGCAGCTCGCCCGTCGCGAGAAGCCACAGGCCCGCCGCGGCGCCGATCGACGGGACGACGGTGATCGCCAGGATGACGATGCGCTCGATCCGTCGTGCGCCAGCGTCGTACCTCTTGATCGCGCCCTGCGGCAGCCCGGGAGCGCGCCGCTCGAGCGCAGCGTGCCTCGTGCCGCTCACGGCGAGCGCCTCGCCGCCGCGCCGCGTCCGAGGACGTCGAGCAGCCAGTCGCCCGACTCGGCCCACAGCGAGCCGCTCAGGTCGTGGCGAAAGAAGCCGAAGTGACCGATGCGGCCGAGGCCGAGGTCGCGCGGCGACAGATGGCGTCGCACGACCTCGAGGCGCGGCTGGCTCGCGAGCAGGCGGTCCACGGCACGACGTGGCGCCAGCAGATCGTCGGCGAAGCTGTACGCGAGGGCGGGCGCCGCGAGCCTGTCGAAGAACGGCTCGCGCTGCAGGTAGCCGCGCGTACGCGCCCAGCGCGCCCACTCGAGGCCGACGCCCGGGGGGAGATCCTCGCCGAGGCGCAGGAGGCGGGCCGGCAGGAACCCCGAGAGCCGAACGAGCCCCGGCATGACCACCCAGCACA
>JBFMAS010000316.1:0-5147 GCA_040755575.1 Thermodesulfobacteriota bacterium | reverse complement strand
GTCGACGCCGCGTCCGACGGTCACCGCGCCGCCGACCGCCGCTCCGCCCGCCGGCAACCGGGCGCCGACGGCCTCGCTGCGCCAGGACCAGCACTTCCCGGACGGGCAACCGGGCCTCGTCGAGCTCGACGGCACGAGCTCGAGCGATCCCGACGGCCAGGTCGTCCGCTACCGCTTCGAGTCGGGCGACGGGCGGATTCAGGACGGCCCCGAGCCGGTCGCACGCTTCGCCTACGCTCCCGGCGACTACCGCGCGTCGCTGGTGGTGTTCGACGATCGTGGCGCCGCTTCCAAGCCGGCGTCGCGTGGCTTCTCCGTCAAGTGAAGAGAGCGACGCGAGCGTGCGCCCGGGCCCGCACGCTTCCGGCCGATCGATCGCGGCCGCCGCGTTCCTCCTGATCGGCGCGATCTACGGCACGGCGCTCGGCCTGCTCACGCCGCCGCTCCGCTGGGGCGACGAGAACACGCACTTCATCCAGGCGTATCGGCTTTCCGAGCTGAGCCTCGCCCTGCGGCCGGCGCTGCGCGGCACCTACACGGAGCTGCCTCGGGGCGTCGGCAGGTTCCTGATGGGCCGCGCCTTCGAGCTCAAGAAGCGGCGGAAGACGGCACCGGAGCGGCTCGACGCGCTCGTGCGCAAGCTCGACATCGAGGCGAATCCGCACGACCGCCGCCTCGTCAAGCTCGACAACGCGACCTATCCGCCTCTCGGCTACGTGCCGCAGGCGATCGGCATCGCGGCCGCGCGTCCGTTCACGCGCTCCGTGCTGCTGCACTTCTACGCCGCGCGCCTCGGCAACGTCGTCGCGTGGCTGCTGCTCGTCTGGGCGGCGATCCGCACGACGCCCTACTTCCGTCTCGCCTTCGCCGTGCTCGCGCTGTCGCCGCTGTCCGTGTTCGTCGCGTCGACGTGCGCCCTCGACGGGACGACGAACGGGCTCGCATTCCTGTGGACGGCGTGGATCGTCCGCCTCGCGACGTCCGAGACGCCGGCGCGTGCTCCGGTCGTGCCGCTCGGGGTGCTGGCGGCCGCATTGACGCTGGTCAAGCTCGCGTACGCGCCGCTCGTCCTGCTGCTGCTCGCCGTGCCCGCGGAGCGCTTCGGCGGGGCACGCCGGCGCCTGCTCGCCGTGGCAGCCGTGCTGCTCGCGAGCCTCGCGGTGACGGCGCTGTGGCTGCTGGTCGCCCGCTGGCAGATCGCACACACCGCGGCGCACCTCGGCGCCCGGACGGCGTCGGCGAACCTCACGCGGCTCCTGCAGGACCCGCTCGCGGTCGCGGCGATGGTCGGCGACAACCTGCTGCTCGTCGTGCGTCACGCATTCGTCCTGCTGGTCGAGACGATCTGGTTCACGAGCGCGGTGCGTCCGGAGGCCTTCCCCGCCTGGCTCGCGGCGCTGCTCTGCGCGGTCTTCGCGGAGCCGCGACCGGACGCCTGGCCGGCGCTGCGCGATCGCGCCGTCGCGGTGGCGACCGCGATCGTGACGATGATCGGCGTCGCGTTGATCGCCTTCGTGCTGTGGACCAGGGCCGGTGCAAGCGAGATCTCCGGCGTGCAGAGCCGCTACGTCATCCCGCTGCTGCCCGCGCTGACCATCGCGGTGTCACCGCCGGGCTCGATCCTGCCCGGCGACGGCACGCGCCGCGGTCTCGTCGTCGTGGCGCTGGCGCTGGTCGTCGCGGTGCTCGGCTACACCGTCCATCGCGGCATGCTGCTCTGGAGGTGAGCGCGCGGGCGGGCGACGCTCGCGTCGCGCGTGCGCCCGGCGTAGGTCGGTCGAAGGGGGATGCGCATGACCAGGCAGCACGACAAGCAGGATGCGCGGCGGGGCGCGGCGATCACGCGGCGCCAGTTCGTCGTCACGTCGCTCGCGACCGGCTTCGCCGCCGCGGTCTCGCCCGTCGTCGGACAGGCGACGATCACCACCGAGGCCGACGGCCTCGTCGCCGGCGAGGTCAAGATCCCGGCTGCCGGCGGCGAGCTGCCGGCCTACCGTGCGGTGCGCGCCGGCGAGGACCGGCGTCCCGTGGTGCTCGTCGTGCAGGAGATCTTCGGCGTCCACGAGCACATCAAGGACGTCTGCCGGCGGCTCGCCAAGGCGGGCTACTTCGCGGTCGCGCCCGAGCTGTTCGCACGCCAGGGCGACGTGTCGCGCATGACCGACGTCCAGCAGATCGTCTCGACCGTCGTCGCGAAGGTCCCCGACGCGCAGGTGATGCAGGACCTCGACGCGACGGCGGCCTGGTCGGACGGCACCGGCCGCGCCGACGCGGCGAAGCTCGGCATCACGGGCTTCTGCTGGGGCGGGCGCATCGTCTGGCTCTACGCGGCGCACTCGGCCCGGCTCCGGGCGGGCGTCGCCTGGTACGGCAGGCTCGCGAGCCCGAGCGACCCGCTGCATCCCCGCCAGCCGGTCGACGTCGCGGCGGAGCTCGAGGCGCCCGTGCTCGGCCTCTACGGCGGCGCCGACACCGGCATCCCGCTCGCCGACGTCGAGGCGATGCGCCGCGCGCTCGCCGCCGCGGGCGGCAAGTCCGAGATCGTCGTCTACGACGACGCGCCGCACGGCTTCTTCGCGGACTACCGCCCCTCGTATCGAGCGAACGACGCCGCCGACGGCTGGAAGCGCATGCTCGACTGGTTCGCGCGCTTCGGTGTTGCTTGACGGTCGGCGAAGCGCCGCCGCGCCGGCCGCGACGTCAGAAGCTGCCGCCGTCGACCCCCTCCTCGCCGCTCCCGATGTGAACGAAGCGCGCGGCTCACGCCAGCATGCGCATCAGGTTCGCCGCGACGCGGTCGGGCGCCTCGAGCTGCGGCCAGTGCGCGACGTCCTCGAGCCGGACGAGCTCCGCCTCGGGGAGGCGCTGCGCGATCCGCTCCGCCATGTGGCTGCCCGACACCGGATCGAGCATGCCCCAGATGAACGTCCGCTCGAGCGGCGCCGTCTCGAGCGCCGCGACCCAGCGGTCGCGATGCCGCTCGCGGTCCCGGATGTAGCGGATCAGGCGGTGCGCGACCTCGGGGCCGCCGCGGCGCGACACCGCGTGCCAGGCGCACGCGAGGTCCGCCGGGCTCGGCGGATGCGTCGGCGAGAAGGTCGGGCGCAGCGACGCCGCGAACGTCTCCTCGGTCATCAGCTTGCCGAGCTTTGGCCCGGTCTCGGGATCGAGCAGCATGAGCTGGGCGGGTTGCGGGCGGTGCAGCTCTGGATAGAGGCCGCCGTTCAGCAGGACGAGCCGCTCGATGCCGACCCGCAGCGCCCCATCGAGGTGGCGGGCGAGCAGCTCCTGCGCCACCGAGACGCCGTAGTCGTGGGCGACCAGCGCGGTCGACTCGACGCCGCGGCGCTCCCACAGCCGCTCGGCGAGGTCGGCCTGCTCGTGGATCGAGTACTCGTGGTCGGCGGGCTTGTCCGAGTCGCCGAAGCCGAGGAAGTCGAATGCGAGCACGCGCCGGCGGCCGCAGAGCGCGTCGAACACGCGGTGCCAGTCGAAGGACGAGGTCGGGAAGCCGTGCAGCAGCGTGCACCAGGCCCCCTCGCCCGCCGTGCGGACGAAGATCCCGCGGGTCGTCCCGCCGAGCGGCACGGGGACGCGCTCCCCCGCCGCGAGCCAGGCGTCGAGGTTCGGCACGCCCCGAGCCTAGAGGTCGCGGGGCGCGCGCGCGAGCGGACGGTCGGACGATTTTCGTTGCTTCGCCCCGGCGCCCGCGACTAGACGGGGCGCATGCGACTCGAGGTCCGTCCCTGGGACGAGTCGGGCGAGCTCGCGGTCGACGCGCTGCGCGCGCGTCTCGAGCGCGAGGGCTACTCGGTCTTCTGCTGGACCGATCCGCCCGCCGCGCACTACGACGCGCACGCGCACGACCACGACGAGAGCATCTGGCTCGTGTCCGGGAAGATCACGTTCGGCACGGCCTCGGGCGCGCTCGCGCTCGAGCCGGGCGACCGCCTGATGCTGCCCGCCGGCACCGTGCACACCGCCGACGCCGGCTCCGGCGGGGCGACGTACCTGATCGGCGAGAGGCGATGACGCCTCGCATGACGGCGCACAGCTCGCACTGGGGCGCGTTCACGGTCGAGGTCGCGCACGGTGACGTCGCCGCCGTGCACCCGCTGCACGACCCCGACCCGTCGCCGCTGCTCCGGAACCTGACGGGCAGCCTGCGCCACCCCTCGCGCATCGCGCGGCCCGTCGTGCGGCGCGGCTGGCTCGAGCGCGGCCCGGGGCCGTCGTCCGAGCGCGGCGCCGACGCGTTCGTCGAGCTCGACTGGGACGAGGCGCTCGACCTCGGCGCGGGCGAGCTCCGCCGCGTCGTCGAGCGGCACGGCAACCAGGCGATCTTCGGCGGCTCGTACGGCTGGGCGAGCGCGGGGCTGTTCCACCAGAGCCAGCGCCAGCTCCACCGCTTCCTGAACCTGCTCGGCGGCTTCACCGCGTCGCACAACAGCTACAGCATCGGCGCGTCGCTCGTGCTGCTGCCGCACGTCGTCGGCAGCGCGGGCGTGGTGTTCCGCAAGGCGACGTCGTGGGACGTGATCGCGCGGCACACGGAGCTGCTGGTCGCGTTCGGCGGCGTGCCGCTGAAGACGACCACGAGATCCTCGCCGGGCTCGCCGCGCGCCTCGGCGTCGGCGACGCCTTCACCGAGCGGCGCAGCGAGCGCGAGTGGCTCGAGACGCTGTGGGCCGAGCTGCGCGGGACCCTGCTCGCGGCGGGCGTCGACGCCCCTCCCTTCGAGGAGTTCTGGGCCGCCGGCTCGCTCGCGGTGCCGGACCTAGAGGCCGAGCGCGTGCTGCTCGCCGCGTTCCGCGCCGATCCCGAGGCGAACCGGCTGCGCACCCCGAGCGGCAAGATCGAGCTCTACTCGGAGACGATTGCGAGCTTCGGCTACGACGACTGCCCGGGGCACCCGGCGTGGCTCGAGGCCGACGAGTGGCTCGGCGCGCCGCTCGCGGCGCGCTTCCCGCTCGCGCTGGTCGCGAACAACCCGGCGACGCGCCTGCACGGGCAGCTCGACGCCGGCGCGTACAGCCAGGCGTCGAAGGTGCGCGGCCGCGAGCCGGCGCGCATCCACCCGCACGACGCCGCCGCGCGCGGCATCCGGGACGGCGACGTCGTGCGCCTGTTAAACGACCGCGGCGGCT
>JBFMAS010000315.1:0-4427 GCA_040755575.1 Thermodesulfobacteriota bacterium | reverse complement strand
GGGCGATCCGTCGAGGGTTCGGCGACGCAGCGATCGCGGATGCATCGCGCTTCGCAGCGCCGCGGCCTTGCTCGGACAGGCTCCTAGACGAAAGCGACCCGCGATGCTGTCCGCGAGCCTATCCGCTCTCTACCCGCTGTCCCGCGTGCCGCGCTCGCTCGACGACGTGACGACCGTGCGGCCGGACGCCGAGATCCCGCCGCGCGAGCTCGGCCTCGATCGCGCCGCCGTCGAGCACGTGTGGCAGGCGGTACGAAGCCTCTACGCGAGCGGCACGCACCCGGCGATCGCGCTCTGCGTGCGCTGGCGTGGCCACGTCGTCCTCGACCGCGCAATCGGCCACGCGCGCGGCAACGCGCCGACCGACCCGCCCGACGCACCGAAGGTCCTCGCGACGCCCGACACCCCGTTCTGCCTGCTGTCGGGCTCGAAGCCGGTGACCGCGATGGTCTTCCACCTGATGGACCAGCGGAACCTGATCCGTCTCGACGACCCGGTCGCGGAGTACATCCCGGAGTTCGCCTGCCTCGGCAAGGAAGGCATCACCTTCCGCCACATCCTCGCGCACCGCGCGGGCGTGCCGAACCCGCCGGCGGACTCGATGGACCCGACCCTGCTCGAGCATCCCGACCGCATCGTCGCGCTGCTCTGCGAGCAGCGGCCGCTGTGGCGCCCCGGCACGCGCCTCGCCTACCATGCGGTGACGACGGGCTTCCTGCTCGGCGAGGTGGTGCGCCGGGTGACCGGCAAGGACATCCGCAGCTACCTCGCCGAGGCGATCCTCGGCCCGCTCGGCTTCCGCTGGATGAGCTACGGCGTGGCGCGCGAGGACCTCGAAAAGGTCGCGGTCAACGCCTTCACGGGCCCGCCGCCGCTGCCGCCCATCTCGACGCTGTTCCAGCGCGCGCTCGGTCTGCCCGTCCAGCAGGTGGTCGAGATGAGCAACGACCCGCGCTTCCTGACGAGCATCTTTCCGTCGGGCAACGTGGTCGGCACGGCGAACGAGGCATCGCGCTTCTACGAGCTCCTGCGTCGCGGCGGCGAGCTCGACGGGGTGCGCATCTTCGACCGCCGGACGGTGCGGCGCGCGACCGCGGAGCATTCCTACCTCGAGCCCGACCTCACGCTCGTCCTGCCGTTCCGCTACGGCCTCGGCTTCATGCTCGGCGCCGACTGGTTCAGCCTGTACGGGCCCTACACGCCGCACGCGTACGGCCACATCGGCTTCACCAACGTCGTCACCTGGGCCGATCCGGAGCGCGACGTCGCGGCCGCGCTGCTGACGAGCGGCAAGCCGCTCCTCTATCCGCAGATCTTCTGGCTCTTCGAGGTGCTGCGGCGGATTGGCAGCGCGTTTCCGCGCCACCCGCTCTGAGCGCGCTTCCGGCTTGAGCAGGCAGCCCCGGCCGGCCCATAGTCCGCGCATGAGCCGCTCGATCCGGATCTCCCTCTTGACGCTGCTGGTCCTCGCGGCGTCGTCCTCCGGCTTCCATGCTTCGCCGCGCGAGGCGCATGCCGCCTGCCGCGAGGGCGACACGGCGCTCGCCGACGAGCGCGCGCTGGCCGCCGTGCGGGCCGCGATCGACGAGCAGTGCCCGTGCGCCTCGTACGACGGCACGCCGGGGCGCACGCGCACCGACTACCTGGCCTGCGCCGGCGCGCGGATCGAGCTCGCGCTCGAGCGCGACGAGCTGAGCGGCGACTGCGGCGCCGCGGCCGGGGAGGTCGTGCGCGGCTCGGTATGCGGCACGGACGACGTCGCCTGCGCGAGGGTGCCGCGCTCGAGCGCGTCCACGATCGGCTGCCGCATCACCTCGGCGGCGACCTGCCGCACGACGGGCGGCGGCCGCACCCGGCTGCCCCTCGTCCCGCCGCCGGCGCTCGAACCGTCGTTGCGGCGTCCGCTGAGCCCGTTCCTCGGCAGCCCGACCGGGCAGCGCCCGTGCGCCGACCTCGAGACCTGCGCGGACGTGATCGAGTGGACGGCCGGCACGTGCGTCGACACCCGCGCGGACGGCCCGTACGCGGCCGGCTTCCGCGAGCTGCGGCTGGTCAAGCCCTCCGCCGTCGACCCGGGTCAGGAGCGCGTGCTCGACGTCGTCGTCTGGTACCCCGCGCCCGCCGGATCGGAGCCCATCGACTCGGCGTCGCGCGCGGTGCGCGACGCGCCGCTCGCACGGTCCGGCGGACCGTATCCGCTGCTCGTCTTCTCGCACGGCTCCTGCGGCTTCCCGCGCCAGAGCCTGTTCTTGACGCCGTGGCTCGCGACGCACGGCTTCGTCGTCGTCGCGCCGCCGCATCCGGGGAACACGCTGTTCGAGTTCCCGCGCTGCCGCGAGGGCGCGGTGCTCGCCGCCTCGTTCGTCGAGCGGCCGCAGGACGTCGTCTTCGCCCTGGACCAGGTGCTGGCCGAGAGCGGCGACCTCGACTCGCCGCTGTTCGGCGCGATCGACGAGCGGCGGATCGGCATGAGCGGCCATTCCTTCGGCGGCCTCACGACGTACCTCGCGGCCGCGATCGACGAACGCTTCGTCGTCGCGCTGCCGCTCGCCGCGGCGACCAGCACCACGGCCACGCTCGCGGTCCCGTCGCTCACGATGTACGGCGAGATCGACTCGGTGGTCGACAACGACGGGATCTTCGCCGCGTACGCGCGCTCGGAAGCGCCCAAGCTGCTGGTCGGCGTCGAGGATGCGGGACACTACGCGTTCTCCGACGGCTGCTTCCCGGGCCCCGACTGCGACCCGCCCGTGACGCTGACGCAGGACGAGGCGCACGAGCGCGTCAAGCGCTGGGTGCTGCCGTTCCTGAAGGTGTATCTCGCGGGCGACCGCAGCTTCGCCCCGTTCCTGCTCGCCGAGCCGCCGCCGGGGGTGCTGGTCGAGCGCGACTGAGCGTGGCGCATCAAGTCCCGTCCCGCCGCGTCCGAGGATAGGGCAACGGCCGCGGCGCGGCCGGGACGGAGGAGAGATGCGCAAGCTGTTCGATCGCACGCCGGCCGAGGCCGGCGTGATCCTGCGAACCCTCAAGGCGGTCGCCACGGCGGAGGGCCTGCTGCCGTTCGAGACGCTGCATCGGGCGACGCTCGACGCGCTGTGCGAGCACGTGCTGCGCGCGAAGGTGGACCTCGACGAGCTGCCGGAGACGCTGCCCGAGGAGCTCGAGCGCCGCGTGCTCGACCCCGAGGTACGCGCAAACCTCCTCCACCTGGCGATCGCCATCCCTCTGCTCGAGCCCGAGTACGAGCGCGACCGCGCACGCGTCGTGGAGCGGATCGCGGCGCGCTTCCGCGTCCACGACCGCGACGTCCGGAACGCCGAGCGGGCGGCGCGCGGCCACTACACCATGCTCGCGCTCGACGCCTACCGCGGCTCGCTCGCCGACATCGGCGGGACGAGCCTCAAGCGCTCGCTGGTGCTCTACCTGCGCGGCCTGGTGCACCGCGACGCCGACCCGGAGCTCGCCGAGCGGGTGCACGCCTTCGCGAGCCATCCGCAGGGAACCGTCGGCAGAATGCTGCTCGACTACTGGCGCGACAACGAGTTCGGCGTCCCCGGCGAGCCGGGCTCGATGCAGTCGCAGATGTTCTTCAAGCACGACGTGCACCACGTGCTGACCGGCTACGACACGACGCCGCGCGGCGAGTTCGCGGTGGCCGGCTTCTACACCGGGCTCGGCGGCAACGACTACGCCGACTTCACCGCGCTGCTGCTGCTGCAGCTCCAGGTCGCGGTCCAGGTCGATCCCACCGTCGCAGCCTGGCGCGACCAGTTCGACCCCGCGGCGTACTTCGCCGCGCTCGAGCGCGCGGCGCGCTGCACGGTCGACCTCGTCGCCCCGGACTGGGACCCGTGGAGCGTCGTCGACCGGCCGCTCGCCGAGGTGCGCCGCGAGTACGGCATCGCGGACGACGGCGCGATGGTACGCGGGCGCGGCGAGCGCTGGTGCGGCGCGCTCGGGCCGCCAGCCAAGCGCGTCGGCCCCGACAAGATCAAAGAAGCGCGGATGTAGCGCGCGACCCGCCGCGTCACCTCGCGAGCGGCTGGAACGTCCAGCAGCCGACGGACGACACCGCGTCGCCCTGCTGGTCGTAGATCGACACCTGGCACCACACCTCGAGCTGCGGCGTGCCGGACGGCGAGGAGAAGACGGCGTAGCGCACCCGGCCTGCCCGCCCCTCCTTGTCGCTGCCGTCCGCGCACACGCAGAAGCCCTTCTTGTAGACGTCGAGCTCCGTGGTCGCGTACGCAGCGACCTTGCGCTCCAGGATCTCGAGGTCGCTCGCGGCCTGCGCGGTGGCTGCGCCCGCCGTCAGCATCAGGCAGGCAACGGTCAGAAGTCGCTTCATCGCCGTCTCCTTCGCTACTTCGCCAGCACGACGAACGGGCGGCAGCCCGAGCCGCCGGTCTTGCGGCCGTCCGCATCGA
>JBFMAS010000314.1:0-7689 GCA_040755575.1 Thermodesulfobacteriota bacterium | reverse complement strand
GACGGCGCGAAGGAAGTCGCGGCCGACGCGGACGCCGCCGCCCGCGTCGCCGCCGCCCCAGCCGAGCAGCGCGAGAAACCCGGGGAGCGTCGTGTCGTCGAGCAGGTCGGCGATCGCGCCCGGCTCGCGGTCCGGCCGTCCGCCGAGGGCGCCAATCGCACGCTCGACGGCGCGCTCGCGCAGCTTGTCGAGCCCTCGCATGGCGTCGTCCCCCGTCTCAGAGCGTCCTCGTGTCGATCCAGTCGACGCGCCCCGTGCGCCGGCTGACCTCGTCGTACATGTGCTTGGTGCCGCCCGGGCCGCCGCCGTCGTCGCCGTCCCACAGGCAGACGACGCGCACCTTGTCGACGCCGCAGGCGAGCGCGCTGTAGAGGTTCCACAGGTTGCAGCGCTCGAACGGATTGACGGCGCTCGGCAGCGGCCCGAGCTCGACCGGCATGATGCGCACCTTGGTGCGCTCGCGCGCGATCGCCTCGTAGAAGCGGCTGCGCCAGCGGGTGCCGTCGGCGGACGGCAGGACCGATTGATTGACGAACTGCGGCTCCTCGAACGGAAGCTGGATCCGGCAGCGCACGCCGCGCCGCTGGCACGCCTCGAGGAACAGCAGGTCGCCGCCGGCCGCCGCCTGGCAGAACGCCAGGTCCACGGCGCCGGCGCCGTGGCGCTCGAGCGTCTCGTCGATGCGCTGCCGTGCGGCGTCCTGCTTGCCGGCGGGGAAGCGCGGCGACGCCCGGTCGGGTGCGTCGATCACGTGCCCGCTGAACAGGAAGACCTGCCGCGGCTGCCACTTGTCGACCGGCCTGTCGAGCCGCGCCAGCGCGCGGTCGAAGGTCTCGATCCCGGCCGTGACCTCCTGCGGGCGAAAGCCGAGGTCGCGCAGCAGCAGGAGCTGCGCGCGGCTCGAGTCGAGCGCGAACCAGTCGCGCTCGTTGGCGGCGATCGCGTCGCGGTACCCGCGCTGCACCGTGTCCGGCGTGCCGATCAGCACCTGGAGGTCGCCGAGCGTCGCCTTCGCCCAGTACTGCTGTGCGGGGTCGCGCTCGGCCTCCGCCGCGAAGCGAACGGCGCCCGTCATGGGGTCCATCCGCCGCTGGTAGAGGTCGCTGCCCGTCAAGTCGCGATGGAGGTGCATCAAGGTCAGCGCATTGACGCCCGAGTAGTAGTGGCGCTGGTCCGCGAGGTAGCCCTTCGCGTAGCTTTCGATCGCGGCGCGCAGCAGCGCGTCCTCCCAGATCGCGTCGTCGCGCATCTGGGCCTGCGTCCGGCCGGGCTGGCGCCACGCCTCCGTCCAGGCGTCCTTGTCGCACCTGCCGAGCAGCGCCCAGATCTCTGGCGACTCGGGGTGATGCTTGAGCGCGACGCGGTAGTGGTCGCGCGCTCGCGCGATCGAGTGTCCGGGCGCCCCCTGCAGCGCGAGACGCTGCAGGCAGATGCCCTTCTCCGCGAGCCCCGTCGCGTCGAGCGGCTTGACGGCGAGCCCGCGCTCGAGCTGCTCGAGGGCGAACGCGAAGCGTCCCGCGTGACGCAGCGCCTTGCCGGCACGGATCCAGGCCTCCGCGCGGAACCAGGCGACCGGCGCCTCGTCCGCCAGCACCAGCAGGTCGCCGATCTCGCCGGACTTGCGTGCCAGCTCGATGCGTCGCTCCCACGCCTCGTGCTGCTCCCAGAACTCGCGCACGTCGCCCACGCGCAACGACTGCCAGTCCGGCTCCCGGAGGTTGGGCAGGAGCTGGTAGACGGGGCTGATCTTGCGGCCGTGCCAGGACTCCATCGTCGCCCGCACCATCTCGGTGAGGTTGCGCCTGTCGTCCTCGAGGGTCGCCGGATCGGGACGCCCCTGCGCGAGCCCGTAGCGGAGCTTGCGGTCGGTGTAGAGATCGAACGCGCTCGGCGCGCGGCCGCCGAAGAGCAGCACGACGCCGCGCGAGCGCAGCGCGTGCCGCACGCCGAGCTCGTACCAGACGTTCGGGTTGTCGATCGTCAGGTCGGCGACGACGAGGTCCGCGACCAGGAGCTCCTGGAACATGTCGGTACGGATGTCGCCGGCGCGTCGCTCGCCGTCCGCCCGGAACACGGACAGTCCGGCGTCCTCCAGCGCAGGGCCGATCAGCGTGCGGTAGACGGAGTCGAAGTCGATCTGGACGCCGCTCGCGTCGGGCTTCGGCCCGAACGGCATCGCGACGAAGGCGTGGGGTCGGATCGGCACGGGGCGATCACCTGCCGTCGAGCGCGGCCGCGATCGCACCGAGGGCGATTCCCTCGTTCGCCGCGTACTCGCCGCTGCCGTGCAGCCGCGGGATGCTGGTCGCGCCTCCGTGGTGCAGCGCGAACACGTTCCAGTCCCGGTCGAACACGGGGCTGCCCGAGCTCCCGCCCACCGTGGGCGTCCGGTAGTGCACGAGCTTCCCCTTGTCGTCGACGTCGAGGAGCTCGCTGTCGTGGAGCGAGAACTGGAGCGCGTTGCCGTCGGGGTGGCCGATCACGTAGGCGCGCGACCTCTCGGTCACGCGGGGGGTGGTCTTGGCCACGCCGAGGCAGACCGAGCCCGGTGCGACGTCCTTCAGCACCGCGATCGTCACGTCGAGGTCCTTGCCCGGATCCTCGGTGGCGCTCGGCGCGCCCGGCGGCGACGAGAACAGGATCCGCTCGACGCGGTGCGGGGGGATCGCCGGATCGCGCCGCACCTCGACCTCGAAGCGGACGAACGCGCGGTCGGGGCCGAGCGAGCCCGGCACGCTGCCGTCGCTCAGGACGTGAGCGTTCGTCACGAACACCGGCGCGTCCGGCAGGGACCTCGACAGGTCGCTGCCGCGGACGAGGAAGCCCGTGCCGACGCCCGACGCGCCGGCCGTCTCGACGCGCCCGATGGCGACGCAGCTGTCGACGACGCCCTTCAGGACGTCGTAGCCGACGAAGCACTCCTTGCCGAAGATTCTCTCGAGCTCGGATCCCGGCAGCCGCAGGTCGGACGCGCGCCGCAGGTCGCTCACCTCGAGGCGAACGCCGCCCTGATCGGCGAGCCGCTGCTCGAGGATCGCGAGCAGCCTGCCCCACGCCGACGCGGGCTCGAGCGCCCACACCTCGCGCAGCTGGCGGTACGTGCTGCCCAGGTGGAAGGGCGTGATGCTCGGGTGCAGGACGTAGCGGTAGAGCCAGAGCTCGGCCGCGTCCGGCTCACCGAGCGCCACGAACGCCTCCGCGGCCGTCGCCGCCTTCCACGGGTCGGCGATGCGCCGGCCGCGCAGCTCGCTCTCGATCGCCGTCGCCATCGAGCGCGCGATCCGCGGCGCGTCGTCGCAGCGCTCGTGGCGAAAGCCGTCCTTCTCGCCGCGGATCAGCAGCGCGACGGCGTTGATGCCGTGCCAGATCGGATGCCGCGGGTCCTGCTCGTAGGTCGCGAGGTAGCAATCGATCGCAGCCGCGAGCGCGCGCTCGTCGTGCTCGCCGCGGCGCTCGACACCCTCGACGTAGCGCTGCTTCCGCTCGCGTCCCTGCAGACCGACGAGCTCCAGCGCCTCGCCGGGCGGAATCGCCGGCAGAGCCCTCGCTTCGCGGAGAGACTGCTCCGCCTCGTCGAGCGCCCCGGAGTCGATCAGCGCCTGCGCGTACAGCCGGCGCAGCGCGGCCGACCCGGGGAAGGTCTGGACGGCGCGCCGGCCGAGCTGGACGGTGAGGTGGAACAGCCGCTGCTCGTTGAGCACCGAGAGAACGGTCTCGAGCTGGCCGGGATCGAGCGTCGGGCGGTCCACGAGCCACGCGACCGTGCGGGCGACGTCGGCCTCCATGTGGGCGCGGACCCTGCGCTCGAGGAGGGCCCTGGTGACTTCGTCGGGCGTCGGAGGAAGCATGCCGCGCCTCACACCTGCATGAGACGCCTGAGCGCCCCGCGGAGCTTCGGCCCCTTCAGGTAGTGGGTGATCGTGTGCCGCCACTCGCCCCAGTTCTGCTCGTTCACGTCGACGACGCGCGGCTCTCCGCGGTCGAGGAAGTCGTTCGCGAGCTTGGGATCGGGTGCGGCGACCGGGTCGAAGCGGTCGTACACGTTCACCCACTCCCCCTCGAGCCTGTCGCGGGGGAAGTCGACGCGCTTCGCGCCGTTCGCGCGCAGCCGGTCCTGCACCTCGTCGATGCCGAGCGGCGAGCCGAGCGTGATGAGCCCGTCGATCGCGGGACAGTCGGGACGGTTCCGCAGGCAGTCGTACGCGATCATCGTGCCCATGCTGTGCGCGACGATGACGACGCGATCGGCGGTGGCGCGCGCCCTCTTCAGGTCGGCGATGAGCCGGTCCTGCAGCTCGGAGCGCGTCTGGAAGGTCACGCCGTCGCTCCGCCGGAACGGCTTGTCGAAGAGGTAGTAGTACGCCTCGACGATCAGCCGCTTCATCACCGCCTTCTTCACGCCGAGCGGCAGCGGGATGCGCTCGAGCTTGAACTCCGCGTCGTCCGGCGGCGACGCGCTCGGCTCGGCGTCGTCCGGCAGGGCGATGCCGAGCCCGAGCTTGGCGGACATCGCGCCGAGGAACTCGGCCTCCTGCACGCTGTCCGGCAGGGGCAGCGTCTCCGCCGGGTCGCCCGTGCGCGTCACGCCCTCGATCGAGCTCGGCTGCTCGACCGCCTCCTGGTAGGAGCTCAGGTCGGTCTCGTAGTCGGTGTAGAAGACGTCGGCCCAGTACGTCAGCGTGCAGGCGGCCTTGTCGTCGACGTTCAGGCCCGGGTTGTCGTAGCCGAAGCGCTCGGGCCGCGGGTTCGCCTGATCGAGCGCCGCGATCCAGATGTCGGTCAGCGCGTCGGGCTTCGGCTTCTTGGCGAGCCCGTGGATGAACACCAGGTGCCGGGCGTCCTTCGTCGGCATGGAATCCCCTTCTCCTCTGGAGCCGGACCGGGACGTCGGGCAGCAGGCAGTCGACGAACTGCTGTACGCGCGGCATCGTTCAGCCCGAGCGGATCTTTTTTTGTACGGCGAGCGCCGGGCTTCAAGCGAAAAACGTTGCCTCGATGCCGACGCGCGTCCCGTGCGAAGTCGTCGTGGCCCGAGCGCTCCCAAGCACTCGCCGTTCATGGAAGCCTGCGTCCGTTCCGCGGCACGCGAGCAACGTCGATGCCACGGGCCGCGCAACCCGGTCCGGGCTGCCGTGGCCGGCGCGATCGGGGCCGCGACGCGGATCCCACCGCGCGGCTCGATGCGGAGCGTGACGGCACCGGCATCCGCGCCCGTCGCCGATGTCCGTTCCGGGAGACGACGGTCTCCTCGAGCGGACACGGTCCACGCCGCGATGCGCGTTGCGGCCGCGCGGCGCATGTGATCGTGTCCTGCCTCCCTCCGGAGGACTCCTGCATGATCCGACAAGGCACGGTGACGGCCTGGGTGCTGGTCGAGAAGCCCATCATGGACGTCTTCCAGTTCGTCGCCGACCCGACGCACCTGCGCGAGTGGATGCCGCTCGTGTCGGACGCCGAGGTGACGTCCTCGACGCCCCGCGGCTTCCCCGAGTCCTTCCGCGTGACGCTCTGGCCGATGCCGTTCCTGCCGGTCCCGGCCGAGGTTCGCCTCACGGACGTCAGCCCCGGCCGGATGCTCGCGTACGAGGCGATGCAGCTCGGCATCGTCTCGAGCTACGAGTTCGAGCCGACCTCGCGCGGCACCATCGTCAGAGCGACATACACCCCGTGGGCGGGGCTGGCGCTCTCGCCGCTCATGTCGCTCGTGCAGCCGTTCTCGCGCGAGCTGCTGGAGCAGATCCTCCTGCTGCTCAAGGAGCGCATCGAATCGCGCGACTCGGTCGCTCCGGAGCGGCTGGTCTTCTTCAGCTACCGGCGCGAGGAAGCGCGCTACGTGGGCGGACGGATCTGCTCGGCGCTCGCGCTCGAGTTCGGGCAGGACGCGGTGTTTCGCGACGTCAACACGATCCTGCCGGGCGACCGCTGGGAGCGCGTCCTCGAGAAGGAGCTCGAGAGCTGTCGCGTGGTGGTCGCTCTCTTCGGCCGGAGCTGGGGCCGCATTCGCCGCGAGCGCGAGCGCTCCGGCACTGAGGACTGGGTCTGCCGAGAGCTGGAGGTCGCGCTGCGCGCGCGCAAGCTCGTCATCCCGGTCTACTTCGACGTCGAGGACCCGCGCGCGCTCGAGCCGGACATCGCGTCGGGGACGCTCGAGCCGCTACGCGAGCGCCAGTGGCACCGGCTGCGCGAGGACCCGGACTTCGACCGCGACATGGAAGCGCTCATCGCCGCGGTGTGGTCGGAGATCAGCCGGCACTGGGCGCCGAGGCGCGGGACGCGTGCCGCGTGAGCCCGGCCGCCACCATGACGAGCACGCGGCGCCACCGAGCACGACCGTGATGGCTCCTTATTTAGGTTGACGCCGTCCGCGATGCCGAACAGTGGTCCGCGCCAGCGGACACTCGACGACGTCGCAAGCACACCTCCTCGGCGGTTTCGCGGCCGGGCAACGCTCTTGCATCCGAGGCCGGCCGCATGCTCCGCCTCGGCATCGGCCTCGGCCTCGGACTGCTCCTGGCCTCGTTCCTCTTCCGGTCCGATCTGCCGCCCGCAGTGCGGCCGGATCGCAACGTAGAGCCCAACCGCGTCGCGAGCGACGCCGTCGTCGTCGAGCTCGAGGATCAGGTCGGGATCCCACCTTCCGCGGCAACGGAGATCCCGGCGCGAGACTCAGCCGCGGCAAGACGGCAGGCAGTGGCTCGCACCCTGCGCGATCTGACGAAGCATCCGCCCACGGTCGAGCCGAGGGACCCGAACCCCGAAGCTGCGGCGCAATTCACCGCGGAGCTGAGCGCCGCTCTCCAACGAGGAGGCGACCCATGACTCGATTCACACTCGTTTCCACCTTGGCGCTCCTGCTCGCGGTCGCGACACCCGCTCAGAGCTACTTCCTGACGTGTAGCGAGTTCCGGGCAGCGGTCCTCACCGGCGATCGCGATCTCCTGTTCATCACCAGCGGCTACGCCGCCGGCGCGGTCGATTTCTATGCGGGCCTGAGCTGCTTCGCAGGCACGAGGCAGTGCTCCTGCCTGGTGGACCTCTTCCAGAATCAAGCAGGACCGCTGGGCGCCGAGTCGGCGCGACAGATCAACCGCTTCATCGCCGAGGGGAACGGCAACTCGTCGGCGTGGGCCGCCATCATCGCAGCGGCGCAGGTGCTCTGTCCGTAGCGACGGCACGCGCACGCCACGACGGACGATCTGCTCGCGGACGCTGGCGAGCCGAAGCTCGCCGTGGGGAGACCCGGTCGTCTCCCCGGCCGACGAGCCCGATGGCGTGCGCGTCCCCGACGGGATTTGAACCCGTGTTACCAACGTGAAAGGCTGGTGTCCTTGGCCGACCTAGACGACGGGGACCGAAGGTCGGTCGTACTAGCCGCGCACCGCGGTCGCAAGCCGCGGGGCCGGCCGCCCGGGCGGCGGCCGGCTTCCCGAGGCGATTGCCGGCGCTACTTGCCCGCCCGGACGACTCGGTCGGTCTCGTAGATCTCGTCGGGGATGTCGATGTAGTACTCGGTCGGGTTCACGGGCATGCCGGTGACGGTCGCGCGGTCGAGCTTGTAATTGACGGCGTAGCCCGCGTTGCCGCCGCCGCCCGTGCGAACGTAGAACGGCTCGTCGTCGACCTTGGTGACGTGGAACTGCGGCAGCGCGTAGTTGACGAGCGCGTTGCCCTTCCAGTCGTACTTGTTCT
>JBFMAS010000313.1:0-7904 GCA_040755575.1 Thermodesulfobacteriota bacterium | reverse complement strand
CGCGCCGCCGCCGGAGCTGCTGTTCGCGCTCGCGGGCGACGGCGCGTGGATCGCGGTTGCGCCGGGGCTCGAGCGCCGCGGCCTGTTCCGCTCGCGCGGCCGGGGCACGGCCTACCTGCTGCGCGTCGCGCCCGGCGCGACGATCCCCGACCACGAGCACCGCGGCGTCGAGCACTCCTACGTGCTGAGCGGCTCGATCACGGTCGAGGGCCAGCTGTGCCGCGCCGGCGACTACCACCGCGCCGCCGCCGGCACCTCGCACCACGCGCCTCACTCCGAGGACGGGTGCGTCATGCTGGTGGTCCTCGAGGCGGCCGCCGCGTCCTGAGCGCGGCGCGGCGACAGCAGCCGGCCGAGCACGACGCCGGCGAGAAGCCCGCCGAGGTGCCCGGCGTTGTCACGGTCGGGGCCCGCGCCGACCAGCAGGGCGTACACCGCGGCGAGCGCGCCCAGCACCTGCCAGCGCTTGAAGCGCCGGCCCCACGCCGGGTCGAGCGAGGTGCCGGCGAGCGCGCCGAGCACGCCCGCGACCGCGCCCGACGCGCCGCCCTTCAGCGCCGCGCTCGGCGCGAAGAGGTGGCTGACGACGTTGCCCGCGATGCCGGTCAGGGCGAACACCAGCAGGAAGCGCCACGGCCCGAGCAGGTGCGCGAGCGGCGGCGCGACGATCACCAGCGTCAAGAGGTTGGTCAGCAGGTGCGCGCCGTCGAAGTGCACCAGCACGCCGGTCGCAAGCCGCCACCACTCGCCGAGCCAGACCTGGTCCCAGGTGATCGCGCCGAAGTCGAGGAGGCGCGAGCGCGTCTCCTCGCGGCCCGAGCCGTGCAGCAGCGCGAACCACGCGACGCAGACGGCGGCGACGAGCGCGATCGCCCAGGTGCCGCGGCCGAACCAGACCGCCTCGGCCGACGCCGGCGCGCCGTCCCGTGCCCCGGGCCCGGCCGTTGGGACGTCGCCGGGGAAGCCGGCCGGGTACTCCTCAGCGACGAGCGCCCGAGCGCGCTCGGCGTCGGCGTCGTCGACCCAGACGGAAGCCCCGCGCTCCCCGTCCGCTTCCGCCTCGATGCCCATCGCGGCGAGCAGCACGACCACCTCGTCCGCTTGACGCCGCGTCAAGCCGCTCGCGATCGCCGTGCGCGCGGCCGTGATCATGCTCCGTCACGACTTGACGCACCTGCCCTCCTGGCAGGTGCCCGCGTCGTCGCGCACGACGCACGGCGTGCCGTCCGGCACCTCGGTGAAGCGGCAGCCGCCCGGGCCCGACACGTCCTCCGTGCACTGGTTCTGGTCGTCGCAGATGGCCTCGTCGAGGATGCAGACGCCCTCGGTGCACCTGCCGTCGAAGGCGCCGACGGTGCACTCGGTGCCGTCCGGGCGCGCGAGGTTCTCGCAGGTGCCCGACGCGGCCGTCTGGTCGACCGTGCAGGTGTTGCCGTCGTCGCACGAGCCGCTCTCGGGACAGCCGTCGCTGCCGGCGATGCAGAACGCGCTCACCGGGCTCGGGATGAGCGAGGTCTGGAAGGCGATCTCGGCCGGCGAGCCGCCGCGCGCGCCGGTGCCGGCGCCGACGTAGAGCCGGCCGCCGACCATGACCGGCGCCGAGGACGCCGGCCCGCCGACGCCGAGGCGCGCGAGCTCCGCGCCGGTGTCCGAGTCGTACGCGAAGACCGACCCGCCGATCGAGCCCATGAAGACGACGCCGGGGATGGCGGTGGTCGGGCCGAAGCTCGGCAGCGCGTCGGGGTTGCTCCACAGGACGGCGCCGTCGCCCGCGCGCAGCCCCCAGGCGGCGGGCTTCTGCGGATTCGCGATGTCGGTGCCGACCGCGGTGCTGAACAGCACCTTGCCCTCACCGACCGCGGCGCTCGCGATGATGCCGCCGATGTCCCCGCCCGGCACGACGTTGGTCTGCCAGTAGGGCTCGATGCGGCCGGTGATCCCGTTCACGCCGTCGCGGTCGAGGACGTAGTAGGTGCCGTCCTTGACGCCGACCCCGACCACCTCGCGCACGCGACCGCCGATCTCGATCTCGAACAGGTTCGGCACCCCGCCGATCGCGAGGTCGTCGTTGTCGACCTCGCGCGGGCGCCACACCCAGGCCGGCGTGCCGTCGAGGCGGAGCGCGAACAGCGCCTCGTCGTAGGGCGGCATCGGCGGCGGCGGGTCGGGCGTCGCCGGGTCGTCGTCGGTGTCGCAGTTGCTCGACGCCGAGTAGATCAGGCGTCGCTCGACGTCGATCGTCGCCGAGGACCAGACGTTGCCGCACGCGGTGCCGGCGCGATCGTGGTCGCAGCCCGGACGCGTCGCGAAGAAGTCCTCGGGCAGGCCGAGCTCCTCCGCCGAGTGGTAGCCGTCGTAGCGCCGCACGTCGTCGCCCTCGTTCGGGCGACACGTCGCGCCGGTCTCGAGGTCGAAGTACCAGAGCAGCGTGCCGAGGCGCGCGTCGACGCCGTAGAAGCCTCCCTTGCCGTCGCCGAAGTCGTTCAGGTCCATGCCAAAATACACGGCCCCCTCGAACACGGCCGGCGACGACAGGATCTCGTTGCGCTCGGTGAGGAAGTCGCAGATCTCGCAGCCGGTGCCGGCGTCGAACTCCCAGACGAGCGCGCCAGTGCTCGCGTCGACGCAGTACATCGTCATGCCGCTGCCGACGTAGAGCAGCCGCCGGCCGTCGACGTCGGCGATCGCGCCCGACGACGCCTGCGGGTAGGACGCACCGGGGTGCGGCTTGAAGCGGAAGGTCCAGATCGGCGTGCCGTCGCGCGTGCGGAGCGCGTAGAGGTTGCCGTCCCAGGACGGGATGAACAGCGCCTCGACCGTGCCCTCGCCCGGCAGCTCGACGTCGCTCACCACGGGCGACGCGGTGACGACGGCGCCCGTCGTGAAGCGCCACAGCGGCACGAGCTTCGCGACCGTCTCCTTGTCGATGAGCGTCTCGTGCGGGTTGAAGAAGGTACGGTCGAAGCCGCCGCCGTACATGGTCCACGCGCCCGCGGAGCTCGGGCTGCTCGACGCCGGCGGCGGCGCGTCGGAGCAGGCGGCGGCGAGCACGAGCAGGGCGCAGACGGCGCGCAGCGGGGCACGCAGGGCAGAGCGGGCTCGCATGGGCGCCCACGATCTCCCGAATCCCGGGGGGTTGTCCAGACGCATTCGGACGCGGGACGGCGCGCACGCAGTGCGCCGGCGGCGCACGCTCACCGAGCGAGGCTGAACGCCGACAGGAACTCCCACACCGCGTCCGTGGCGCGAAACGGCCCCTGCGGGTCGTTCGCGCCGCCCGGCCAGTCGTGGCCCAGGCCGGTGACGGCGCACAGCTCGGTGGTGGCCCCGCCGGCGCACTCGGCGGCGACGTCGCAGGTCGCGTTCGGGGCGAGCTCGACCGACTCGCGCGCCGCGCTGCACGAGTTGTGCTTGACGAGCTCGCCGAACGAGAACTCGCCCAGCGCGAAGGGGACGATCGGGTCCTCGACGTTGTTGATGATCTGCACGGGCCGCGTCGCCGACGGCTCGCACGGGAACAGCGCGAGCGAGCCGCCGACCGGCGCGAAGGCGGCGAACAGGTCGGCCGCGTCGCAGGCGAGGCGGAACACCATCGCGGCGCCGTTCGAGAAGCCGGTCGCGTAGACGCGCTCGGGATCGATGCAGTACTCGCTCTCGATCACCGCCACCATGTCGCGCGTGAAGCCTACGTCGTCGACGTTCTCGCTCACCGCCGGCTCGCAGCAGACGCCCGCGTTCCACGACCGCCCGACGCCGTCGCCCGCGGCGAGGATGAATCCTTCCTCGGCCGCCTTCTGCGCGAAGCCGGTCACCGCCTCGATGCCGGCGGCGCTGCCGAACACGCCGTGGAACAGCGTCACGAGCGGCACGGGCCGTCCCTGCAGGGCGGACTCCGGCACGGTCAGCACAAAGCTGCGCTCGACGCCGCCCGCGTTGATCGTCACCTCGCGCGTGCCGGCGACGCCGCCCTTGCCCGCGCACGCGCCCGCGCCCGACGACGCGGCGTCGCCGCACGAGCTCGCGGCGACGGCGGCCAGCGCGAGCAGCGCCGCGGCCGCGAGGCCGTGGAATCCGTGTCTCGCCACGCTCAGCCGCGCACGAACAGCGGCGGGCGCTTCTCGAGGAACGCCGCGACCGCCTCGCGGTGCTCGGGCGACTTCCAGCACTCGCGCAGGAGCTCGCTCTCGCGGCGCTGCACCTCGGTCAGGTCGGTCGCGCTGCCGTTCTCGGTCAGGAGCTGCTTGATCATGCGGAGCTGCGGCGCCGGGTTGGCCGCGATCTCGCCCGCGAGCGCGAGCGCGTGCGGCAGCAGGTCGTCGGGCGCGCACAGGCGGTCGGCGAGGCCCCACGCGTGCGCCTCCTTCGCGTCGTAGAGCTTGCCCGAGAGGCACATCTCGCTCGCGCGGCCGAAGCCGACGCGCTGCACGAGGAAGTGCGTGCTCGCGAGCTCCGGCACGAGCCCGACCTTGACGAACAGCATGCGGAAGCGCGCGCGCTCGGAGGCGACGATGACGTCGCACGGCAGGATCATCGTCATGCCGACGCCGACCGCGGCGCCGTTGACCGCCGCGACGAGCGGCTTCGAGCGCCGCAGCAGGCCGACCCAGTCGACGTCCGCCGGCATGCCGCCCGAGCCCCCGGCCGTGTTGGCACCCGGGTCCTTGCCATCGATGCGCGTCTTGAAGGTCGCCTCCATGTCGGCACCGGCGCAGAAGCCGCGCCCGGCGCCCGTCATGACGATCGCGCCGACCTCGGGGTCCGTGTTCGCGGCCTCGATCGCGCGCACCTGCTCCTCGGCCATCGCGGGCGTCCACGCGTTGAGCCGCTCGGGGCGGTTCAGCGTGACGAGCGCGACGGCGTCGCGGCGTTCGACGGTGAGGGTCTCGTACGTCATCGCCCGCCCATAGGCCGGGCGCGAGGCGGGGTCAACGCGCGCGGCGCGAGGTCGCAGCGACGCGACGACCTCGGCTCAGGTCGGCATCACGCCGCGGCGCGGGGTCGCGGTGCCGTACGTCTCGCGCATCACCGGTGCGCCCGCCGCGGCGAGCGCCTCGCGCACCTCGGCGATCGGCGTGCGCAGCGTCAGCTTCTCGAAGGGCTTCAGCGTGGCGAAGCTCGGCCGCGAAAAGGCGCGCTCGACGAGCGCCTGGTCGGGCTCCTCGTTCCACACGAAGCGGCGGATGACGAGCTGGTTGAACAGGCGCCAGACGAAGACGTCGCCCATGCGCGTGTCGGCGAACTCCTCGAGCCAGCGCGCGCGGGCGCGGTCCGTGACGTCCTGCGGGTAGAGCGCCGGCTCCGCGCGGCGATCCTCGAGGTACTGGCAGATGACGGACGAGTCGCACAGCGCCACCGCGTCGTCGATCAGCACGGGCACGCGGCGCAGCGGGCTCAGCGCCGCGAAGCGGTCGTCGCCCATGAACGGCACGATCGGATCGATCTCGTACGCGATGCCCTTCTCGAGCAGCGTCACCAGGACCTTGCGCACGTACGGCGACGCGTAGCTGCCGACGACGCGGACCGGCTCGTGCAGCGCGCCCACGCTACGCGACCAGCACGATCTTGCCGAGCGCGCCCCGCTGCAGCACAAGCTCGTGCGCCTTCGCGGCCTCGGCGAGCGGCAGCTCGCGCCCGACCACCGGTCGCAGCGTGCCGTTCTCGAGGCCGGCGCCGACGGCGGCATGCGCGCGGGCCAGCTCCTCGGGCGGAGTGTTGCCGAGCGACATGCCGAGCACCGACGCGTCGAGCCGCATGGTGAGGCGCGGCTCGAACTCGAGCGAGCCGCGGCTGCCGATCACGACGATGCGGCCGTAGCGGGCGAGCGCGTCGAAGTCCTTGACCAGGTTCACGTTCGCCAGCATCTCGGCGATGACGTCGACGCCGCGTCCGCCCGTGAGCTCGCGCACTTTCGTCAGGTAGTCGGCGGAGCGGTGGTCGAGCGCGTGGTGGGCGCCCTGCGCGGTGACGCTGCGGAGCCCCTCCTCGGTGCCTGCGGTGCCGATCACCGTCGCGCCCGCGGCGCGGCCGAGCTGCACCGCCGCCGTGCCGACGCCGCCGCTCGCGCCGTGCACGAGCAGCGACTCGCCGGGCTGCAGGCGGGCGCGCTGGAAGAGCGCGCGGTACGCCGTCAAGTATGGGATGCCGACCGCGGCGCCCTGCGCGAAGCTCGCGCGCTCGGGCAGCCGGTGGACGTGCTCGGCCGGCGCGAGCGCCAGCTCCGCGTACGCGCCGGTGAGCGCCATGTTGGTGTAGACGCGGTCGCCGGCCGCGACCCGCGTGACGCCCTGCCCGACCGCATCGACGACGCCCGCCGCGTCCATGCCCGGCGTGTACGGCATCTTCGCGGCGTAGCCCTGCTGGCCGGCGCGGATGTAGGTGTCGACGGGATTGACCCCCGCGGCGTGCACGCGAATCCGTACTTGACCAGCGCTCGGCTCGGGGTCCGGCACCTCGCGCAGCTCGAGCACCTCCGGTCCGCCGTGCCTCTCGACGCGTATCGCCTTCATGGGCTCGCCTCCGACGCGTTCTCGACGAGCCTGCATCTACCTCGCGCGCGGACCCCGTGGTAGCTCCGCGCCATGGCGCATCCGCCCCGTCGCGCTGCCGGAGGTCGTCGTGCCGGTGGCCGCGATCTTGCCGCCGCTCGACGCCGGCGATTGACGCTCGAGCGCGCGCCTAGGCGCTGCGCCGGCCGAGCACGTGCATCAGCTCCGCGACCTTCTTGCGCTGCTCCTTCGCGTCGCCGCTCTGGATCGCCTCCTCGACGCAGTGCGAGACGTGGTCGCGCAGCATCTCCTCCTCGACGCGGCGCAGAGCGGCCTTCACCGCCTGGATCTGGGTGATGACGTCGATGCAGTAGCGGTCGTCGTCGACCATGCGCGCGATGCCGCGCACCTGGCCCTCGATGCGGCCGAGGCGCGCGAGGCAGGCCCGCTTGGTGGTCGCGTTCATGGCCGACGAGAGTACCCTTACCGGGTACGCGCGACAAGCCGGCTTCCGTGCGCCCGTTCGGCAGCGCTGCCAGCACACCCCACTGGACACATACCCCTGGGTGGTATAGGGCGTGGCTCAGGACGGAGGTGAAACCGTGGAAGCAACGCACAAGCACTCGCATTCGTTCGTGCCGGCGATGGGTCTCGACTGGCTGACGCCGCTCTACGACCCGTTCGTGCGCACGCTGCTGCGCGAGGAGGAGGTCAAGCAGCAGCTCGTCGACCAGGCGAGCATCCAGCCCGGCATGACCGTGGTCGACCTGGGCTGCGGCACGGGCACGCTCGCGCTGCTCGTCAAGCGCTCGCACCCGGCCGCGCGGGTGATCGGCGTCGACGTCGATCCGCGCATCCTCGAGATCGCGCGGGGCAAGATCGCCGCGGCGGGGGTCGAGGTCGAGCTTCGCCAGGGAACGATCGAGGAAGCCGGGCTCGCGCCGGGCTCCGTCGACCGCGTGCTGACGTCCCTCGTCCTGCACCACCTCACGCCCGACGAGAAGCTCGGCGCGCTGCGCGCCGCCCGCACGGCGCTGCGCGCCGGCGGCGAGCTGCACGTCGCCGACTTCGGGCCGCCGCACAACGTCCTGATGTGGCTGCTCTCGCTCCCCGTCCGCCTGCTCGACGGCAACGACCGCGTGCTCGCCAACCTGACGGGGCGTCTGCCCGACATCGTGCGCCAGGCCGGCTTCGGCGACGTCCGGCAGCGCGCCGAGCGCATTACGCCGTTCGGCACGCTGGTCTACTGGAGCGCGCGCGCCTGAGCGGGCTTCATACGTGCCGGTGGGCTTGGTGCCGGCAGGCGCCGTGCCGGTGGGCTTGGTGCCGGTGGGCGCGGCGCGGTGGGCCCGGGCCCGGCGCCGCGCCTCGCACGTCGCGGACCGCGTACGTCTCGCGTCGAGTCGAGGACGGCTCGGG
>JBFMAS010000312.1:0-10908 GCA_040755575.1 Thermodesulfobacteriota bacterium | reverse complement strand
CGGCGGGCCGCCGGTGCGCGCCAGGCGGAGCGCGACGGCCGACATCATGGCGGGCGGGCCGCACACCGCCGCGAACGGGGTCGGCCGCGACGCCAGCGCCGGCTCGAGCGCGTCGCAGACGTCGCCGACGGCGCCGCGGCAGGCCGCGTCGGGACGCTCCACGCAGTCGTAGAAGGTGACGCCCGGCTTCGCCCGCCAGCGGTCGAGGTCCGCGCGGAAGATCCGCGTGCCGGGCTCGCGCGCCCCGTAGACGACGGTCACGGGCGCCGCCGCGGCGCGCGTCGCGATCCGCGCCTCGATCGCCGCGCGCAGCGGCGCGAGGCCGCAGCCGCCCGCGACGAAGGTCACGCCCGCGTGCGCCGGCCAGTCCGGGAAGCCGCGGCCGAACGGGCCGCGGACGCCGACCGTATCGCCCGGTCGCAGCGCGAACACGGCCGACGTCAAGCGACCGACGCGGCGGACGGTCAGCACGATGTCGCGCGTCGGAGGCGCGCCCGCCTGCCAGCTCGAGATCGTGAAGGCGGCCTCGCCCACGCCGAGGAGCGACAGGAAGACGAACTGGCCGGGCGCGGCGCGCAGCCAGGCGGGCGACGCTTCGCCCGCCGGCTCGAGCACGAGGCTCCGCGTGTCGTCCGACTCGCGAGCGATGCTCGTGATGCGCGCCGGATCGGGCAGGAACGAGACGTCGACGGCCGAGCTCACGTCGCTCTCCCGAGCGCGCCCAGGACCCGGTGCGCGCCGATCGAGCCCGGGCAGGTGACGTCGCAGCGCCCGCAGCCGACGCAGCCGAGCCGCCCCGCCTCGCGCGCGAGCTCGGCGCCGAGCTTGTGCGTCCAGAAGCGGCGCACCCGGTCGCCCGCTCGCGGCGCCGGATGGTGCCCCGACGCCTCGCGCTGGAACCCCTCGAGCTCGACGCGCGGAAAGAAGAACGGCTTGACGCCCTCGAGCGGCAGCGCCGCGTCCCAGCCGAACGGCGTGAGGGCGCTCGAGCGCCGCCACGCGGCGCCGCCCGGCGTGGCCACGACCTCGTAGAGCTCGCGCTCGCGCGCGAGCAGCGCGCGCAGGCGCTCGACACCCGCCGGGTCGGTGCAGCCGCGCGCGGTCACGAGGCGGCCTCCACCTCGACCGCGCACACCTTGAGCTCGGGCATGCGCGAGAGGGGATCGAGGGCGTCGTTGGTCAGCAGGTTCGAGGGCGCCTCGTGGAAGTGGTACGGCATCGCGACGACGCCCGCGGGCACCTGCTCGGAGACGAGCACCCGCGTCACGAGCTCGCCGCGGCGCGAGCGCACGCGCACCCGGTCCTCGTCTGCGATGCCCCGCGCCGCCGCGTCGTGCGGGTGGATCCACACGAGCCCGCGCGGGTTCTCGCGCTCGAGGAGCGGCGTGCGACGGGTCATCGAGCCGCAGCCGTACTGGTGGTGCAGCCGGCAGGTGGTGAGCTGCAGCGGGTACGCGGCGTCGGGCAGCTCGGCGGGCGGCGTGTCGACGACGGGCAGCAGGCGAGCGCGCCCGCGCGTGAACCGGCCGACGTGCAGGAGCGGCGTTCCCGGGTGGTCGGGCGACGGGCAGGGCCACTGCAGCCCGTGGCCCGCATCGAGCCGCGCGTGGCTGATCCCGGCGTAGATCGGCGTCAGGCGCGCCATCTCGTCGAAGATCTGCGCCGCCGAGGTGAAGCCCATCGGGCGCGCGAGGCGCTGCGCGAGCCGCTCGAGGATCTGCCAGTCCGCGAGCGCGTCGCCCGGCGGCGCGAGCGCGCGCCGCACGCGCTGCACGCGGCGCTCGGTCGAGGTGAAGGTGCCGTCCTTCTCCGCGAAGCACGCCGCCGGCAGGACCACGTCGGCGAGCCTCGCCGTCTCCGTCAAGAACAGATCCACCACCACCAGCGCATCGAGCGACTCGAGCGCGCGCCGGACGTGGTGCTGCGCGGCGTCCGTCACCATCGGGTCCTCGCCGAGGATCAGCATGCTGCGCAGGCGGCCGTCGCGCGCGGCGCTCTGCATGCCGAGCGTCGTCAAGCCGGGCCGGGCGGGCAGCTCGCCGCCCCAGCTTGCCGCGAACCTGCTCCGCACGGCGGCGTCCGCGACCGGCTGGTAGCCGGACAGCACGTCGGGCAGGGCGCCCATGTCGCACGCGCCCTGGACGTTGCTCTGGCCGCGCAGCGGGTTGATGCCGGCGCCCTCGCGGCCGACGTGCCCGGTGACCAGCGCCAGGTTCGAGAGCGCGATGACGTTCTCGGTGCCGCAGACGTGCTGCGTGACACCCAGGCAGTAGGCGAGGAAGGCCCGCGGCGTGGTCGCATAGGCTCGCGTCGCCTCGACGATCGCGGCGGGCTCGAGGCCGGTCGCGCGCGCGACGCGCTCGAGGGTGAACTCCTCCACCGACGCGCGCAGGCGCGCGACGTTGTCGCAGCGCTCGGCGAGGTAGCGCTCGTCCGCCCAGCCGCGCTCGAAGGCGAGACGGATCATGCCGTTGACCAGCGGGATGTCGCTGCCGAGCCGCAGCGGCAGATGCAGATCGGCGAGCTGCGCGAGCCGGGTGCGGCGCGGATCGACGACGATCAGGCGCGCGCCGCGCAGCTTCGCCGCGATCATGCGGCTGCCGATGATCGGGTGGTTCTCCGTCGTGTCGGAGCCGACGACGAGCAGGCAGTCGGCGCGGTCCACGTCGGCGATGGAGTTGGTCATCGCGCCGGAGCCGAGCGTGCGCGACAGCCCGGCGACCGAGGGCGCATGGCAGACCCGCGCGCAATGGTCGACGTTGTTCGTGCCGAGGACGAAGCGCGCGAGCTTCATCGCCGCGAAGTTGTCCTCGTTGGTCGCCCGCGCGCTCGACACCACGCCGATCGCGTCGGGGCCGCATTCGTCCCGTGCCGCGCGCAGCGCGTCGGCGGCGGCGTCGAGCGCGACGTCGAGCGGCGCGGGCACGAGCGTCGAGCCGCGCCGGACGAGCGCCGTCGTCAGCCGCTCGGGATGGCGCACGAAGGCGGCCGCGCTCCAGCCCTTCGCGCAGAGCTGGCCGCGTGACACGGGATGCCCGGCGAGCGGCCGGACGTCGAGCCGGCCGTCGACCGGCTCGAGGGCGAGGCCGCAGCCGACGGCGCAGAACGGGCACGTGGTCTCGACCGGCCGCATCGCCCGAAGGACACCGCAAGCGACGTTCCGCGCGCGCACGGTTCGCCGCCCCGCGCGCCGTCGGCCCGCGGCGGCGTCCGTTTCGCAGCCGCGGGAACGCGGCGCCGCCGTTTTTCCAGCGCTGCGAGGCGACGGCCCCGCGACGCGGAGCAGACCGTGGCACGCGGTTCGCTCCCTCAGGTCGGCGACCGCGCGGCGGCGGTCGGAAGGCGAGCAACGATGGCGCGCTTCATTCGCTGGTTCGACGACGTCTCCCTCGGCGACGTGTCGCTGGTGGGCGGCAAGACGGCCTCGCTCGGGGAGCTGTACCGGCTGCTCGGCGACGGTCCCCTGCGGGTGCCGAACGGCTTCTCCGTGACCGCGGACGCGTACTCGGCCGTGCTCGACGAGGGCGGTCTGCGCGACGCCATCCGGCGGCGCCTGGCGGCCGTCACCAAGCAGGACCTCGCGGGGCTCGCCGCGGCCGCCCACGAGGTGCGCCACCTGATCGTCGATCGTCCGCTGCCCGCGGCGCTCGCCGACGAGATCCGCGCCGCCTACCGCCGGCTCGCGGGCGGCGGCCCGGAGCCCGCGGTCGCGGTGCGCTCGAGCGCGACGGCGGAGGACCTTCCCGAGGCGAGCTTCGCGGGGCAGCACGAGAGCTTCGTCGGCGTGCGCGGCGCGGAGGCGGTGGTCGACGCCTGCCGGGCATGCATCGCGTCGCTGTTCACCGACCGCGCCGTCTCCTACCGGATCGACAAGGGCTTCGATCACATGGCGGTGCGGCTGTCGGTCGCGGTGCAGAGGATGGTCGCGGCGGACGACGGCGCCTCGGGCATCGCCTTCACGATCGACCCCGACAGCGGGTTCCGCGACGTGGTCCTGATCAACGGGGCGTTCGGCCTCGGTGAGGCGGTCGTCAAGGGGCAGCTCGACCCGGACGAGTTCTGGGTGTTCAAGCCGACGCTCGCGCGCGGCCTCGATCCCATCCTGCGCCGCGTCGCCGCGCGCAAGACGTGGAAGCTCGTGCGCGGCCCGGACGGGGCTCCCGAGCGGCGCGAGCTCGGCGAGGACCAGCAGCGCCGACTATGCTTGACGGACGACGAGGTGGTCGCGCTCGCCCGCTGCGCCGTGCAGATCGAGCAGCACTACTCCGCGGCGCGCGGCGAGCCGACGCCGATGGACGTCGAGTGGGCGCGCGACGGCGAGGACGGCCGGCTGTACCTGCTGCAGGCGCGTCCCGAGACGGTGCACCGCGCGCCCCGCCGCGTGCGTGCCGAGGTCTACGCGCTCGAGCCGGGCGTGGCGCGCGAGCGGCTCGTCTCCGGCAAGGCGGTGGGGCAGCGCATCGGCAGCGGGCGCGTGCGGCTCTTGCGCGACGCGAGGCGGCTCGCGGACTTCCAGACGGGCGAGGTGCTGGTCGCGCCGGTGACGGATCCCGACTGGGAGCCGATCATGAAGCGGGCGGCGGCGATCGTCACCGACCACGGCGGCCGCACCTGCCACGCCGCGATCGTGAGCCGTGAGCTCGGCGTGCCGTGCATCGTCGGCACCGAGCGGGCGACCGGGACGCTCCGTGACGGTGCGCCGGTGACCGTGTCGTGCGCCGAGGGCGAGACCGGCTGGGTCTACCGCGGCGCGCTGCCGTTCGAGCGCCGCGAGGTCGACCTCGCCGCGCTCGCGCTGCCGCGCACCTCGCTGATGCTGAACGTCGCCAACCCCGACGAGGCCTTCACGCTCGCGGCGCTGCCGGCGAGGGGAGTGGGCCTCGCGCGCATCGAGTTCATCATCGCGAGCGCGGTCCGCGTGCACCCGCTCGCGCTGCTGCACCCCGAGCGCGTCGTCGACGCCGACGAGCGGCGCCAGGTCGAAGGGCTGATCGCCGATGCAAGCGACCCCGGCCGCTGGTTCGTCGACCGCCTGGCCGAGGGCGTGGCGATGATCGCCGCCGCGTTCCACCCGCGTGACGTCATCGTGCGCCTGTCGGACTTCAAGACCAACGAGTACGCGCGGCTCCTCGGCGGCGCGAGCTTCGAGCCGCCGGAGGAGAACCCGATGCTCGGCTTCCGCGGCGCGTTCCGCTACACGCACCCGCTCTACGCCGAGGCATTCGCGCTCGAGTGCCGCGCCATGCGCCGCGTCCGCGAGGCGATGGGGCTCGACAACGTCAAGATCATGGTGCCGTTCTGCCGGACGCCCGCCGAGGGCGAGCGGACGCTCGCCGCGATGGCGCGCGAGGGGCTGCGCCGCGGCGAGAACGGGCTCGAGGTCTACGTGATGTGCGAGATCCCGTCGAACGTGCTGCGCGCCGAGGAGTTCGCGCGCGTGTTCGACGGCTTCTCGATCGGCTCGAACGACCTGACCCAGCTCGTCCTCGGCGTCGACCGCGACTCCGAGCTGGTCGCGCCGGTGTTCGACGAGCGCGACCCCGCCGTGCTGGCGATGGTGGCCTCGGTGATCGAGGCCGCGCGCCGCGCGGGCCGCAAGATCGGCATCTGCGGCCAGGCGCCGAGCGATTACCCGGAGTTCATGCGCTTCCTGGTCGAGCACGGCATCGACAGCGTGTCGCTGAACCGCGACGCGCTGGTGCGGGGCATCGAGATCGCGCTCGCGGCCGAGGCCGCCGCGGGCGGCGCCGCGCGGCGGGCGGCGGAAGCTGAACGGGGCGGAGAGCCCGAGGAGGAGTGAACGATGCGGCAAGACAAGGCGATGATCCGCAGCCTCGTCCGGCGCGGCACGGCCGACGGGCGCGTGCAGCCGGAGGAGGCGCGGCGCGGACGGCGCGACGAGCCGGTCGTGTGCGAGCGCTGCGGCGCGATGCTGCGCCAGCGGCGATGGCTGCAGCCCGGGAAGCACGGCCACGAGCTGCTCGCGGAGGCGCGCTGGGAGGTGTGCCCCGCCTGCGAGGCGCAGGAGCGCGAGGAGTACCAGGGCCGCGTGCTGATCGAGGGCGGCATCCTCGCCGGCAGCGAGCAGGCGATCCGCCGCCGTGTGCAGAAGGTCGCCGAGCGCGCGGAGCTCACGCAGTCGCAGCGCCGCATCGTCTCGATCGACGCCGTCGACGGCAAGCTCGAGATCCTCACCACGTCGCAGAAGCTCGCGCACCGGATCGTGCACGAGCTGAAGAAGGCCTTCGGCGGACGCGCGAGCTACCAGTGGCTCGACGACGGCTGCCTCGAGGCGCGCTGGCGCGCGGCCGCGAAGCCGTCCGCGCGGGCGTGACGCGCAGGCGGGTCAGGCGACGCGCAGCACCTTCGCGCCCCGCCCGGCGGCGCGCTTCAGCTCGACGAGCACGCGGTTCGCGTCCGCGAGCGGGGCCTCCGTCGCCTCGGGCACGATCCCGCTCTCGGCCGCGAAGGCCAGGAGCTCGCGCACGTCGGCGCGGGTCACGTTGGCGACGCTCTTGACCTCCTTCTCCATCCACAGGTGGCGCGCGTAGTCGATCGCGGCGAGCTCCTGGCGGTCGGCGCTCTCCTTGCGGATCGCGTTGACCACCAGCCGTCCGCCCGGCTCGAGGTTCGCGAGCGCGCCGAGGGCCGGCTTCCAGGCGGGCGTGGTGTCGATGATCGCGTGCAGCTTCGCGGGTGCCACGTCGCCGCTGTCGCCCGTCCACACGGCGCCGAGCTCGCGGGCGAAGGCGCGCTCCTCCGCGTTGCGCGCGAAGACGTACACCTCGCTGCGCGGAAAGCGCCGCCGCACGATGCCGAGCACCAGGTGCCCCGAGGCACCGAAGCCGGTGAGCCCGAGCCGGTCGCCGTCGGCCATGCCGGTCAGGCGCAGCGAGCGCCAGCCGATCGCGCCCGCGCACAGCAGCGGCGCGGCGCTCACGTCGGACAGCGTCCCGGGGATCGGGTGCGCGAACGCTTCCGGGACGACCATCCGCTCGGCGTAGCCGCCGGGCACGTCGCGTCCGGTGGCGACGAACTCCGGACAGAGGTTCTCGTCGCCGGCGAGGCAGTGCCGGCACGAGCCGCACGCGGAGCTGATCCACGCGACGCCGACGCGCGTACCCGGCGCGATCCGCGCCGCCGCCGCGCCGCGGCCGATGACGCGTCCCACCGCCTGGTGGCCGAGGATCATCGGCAGCGTCCGCGGCGGCGTCCGGCCCTCGATCTCGTCGATCTCGGTGTGGCAGACGCCGCAGACGCTCACCTCGAGCAGCACGTCGTCCGCGCGCGGCTCGGGGTCGGGCATGCTCTCGCGCGACAGCGGCGCCGCCTCGCGCCGCAGGTCGCACAGCCTGCGCAGGACCATCGCCTCCACGAGCCCTCCGGGATCCCCGGGCGACGATGCCCCTGGACCTGCGGCCTTGGCAAGGGCCCGCCGGCTCCCAGGCATGGCAACGAAATACGGCTCCGATTCCGGGGCTTGCGAAGGAGCCCTCGCGGCGGCTCGGCACGGTCGTGCTCGGCCTGGTGTGCGCATTGCATGAATCAGCGCCGATGAGTCAGCCCGGGCCGATCCTCGTGCCCCTCGACTTCTCGGCGAGCTCCGACGCCGCCCTGGAGCTGGCCACCGCCCTTGCGGGCCGCTTCGGGGCCGAGATGGTGCTGCTGCACGTCGACCCTGCGGTCGAGACGGCGCCGCTGGGCGAGAAGGCGCTGGCGCGCCGCGAGGAGGCTCGCGCCGAGCTCGAGCGCGCCCGCCAGGCGCTCTCCGACCGCTCGGTCGCGGTGCGCGTCTTTCTCCGTCCCGGCGACCCCGCCCGCGAGGTGCTGCGCATGGCGGACGCGGAGCGCCCGCTGACCATCGTGATCGGCGCGCACGGACACTCGCGCGCGGCGAGCCCGCTGCTCGGCAGCGTCGCCGACCGGGTGGTGCGCTACGCGACGTGCCCGGTGCTGGTCGTGCCACACCCCGCGCGCCGCACGACGCCGGCGCTCACGAGCTCCGCGGCAAGCTGACCCAGAAGGTCGTCTCCGCGCCGGGCACGCTGCGCACGCCGATCCGCCCGCCCATCAGCTCGACCGCGAGCTTGCAGAAGGGCAGACCGAGCCCCGTGTCCGCCGCCGGGGCGCTCCCCGGCGAGCGCCGCACGCTGCGGAACTTCTCGAACACGTGGTCGAGGTCCTGCTCCTCGAAGCCGCTGCCGCGGTCGGTCACCGACACCGTGACCTCCGCGGAGTCGGCCGAGAGGGTGCCCTCGATGACGACGTCCGGGCTGCCGCTATGCCGGAGCGCGTTCGTCACCAGGTTGATCAGCACGCGCTTCAGGAGGCCGCGGTCGGCGATCAGGTGCGGCAGGTCGCCGCTGACCACGACGCTCAGGTCCCGTCCCGCCTGTGCGGCGACCGGCGCGTACTCGCGGTGCACCTCGGCCACCAGCTCCGCGACCTGCAGCACCTCCTTCTCGACCGGCATCTTGCCCTCCTCGATCTTGGCGATCTCGAGGAGGTTCTGGATGAGGCGCATCATCTCGCGGCACGTGCGCTCGATCTGGCGCAGGTAGCCTACGTGCGCCTCGGGGAGCTGCGCGCTCTTGCGCAGCGCGAGCTGCACCGTCATGGCAATGCCGTTCACCGGGTTCTTCAGGTCGTGCACGACCATGCTCGTCAGGTCGTCCTTGAGGCGCTCGGTCTGCTCCTTGACGCGGAGCGCCTCCTCGGCGATCTCGGTCGCGCGCTGCAGCCGGGCCGCCTGCTCGCGGTCGACGAAGCCGCCCGCGATGTAGGTCTCGATCGCGAGCGAGAGGTCGAGGAACACGGACTTGATGAGCGCCTCGGCCTCCGGCAGCGGCCCCACGCCGCGGTGCTCGAGGATCGTGCGCAGGTAGAAGCGCAGCAGCAGCCCGAAGCCGCCGATGTACCACTCGGGCCTGAGCCCGATGCGCTGGTGCGCGTTGCCGACGCGCAGCCGGCTCTCGACGTAGTCCGCGTCGATGCGGCCGCGGGTGAGCTGCCGGAAGTACTCCTTCTGCATGCCCTGCAGCTTGCTCACCCGCCCCGGGACCGCGCGCAGCAGCTCCTCGAGCGCCGGGAAGCGCAGCAGGTGGGCGTAGAAGTCGGCGATGAGCTCGTCGAGGCGCGGGTCGAAGATCTCGGCGAGCTGCGCGAGGTACGCCTCGTCGGTGGACGAGACGTCGTAGAACGCCAGGCGCTCGGCCGTGCGCTCGGCGTCGAGGCCGAGCAGCTCGCTCAGCTCGAACCGCGAGCCGGCGGGTTTCTCTTCATCCGGCAAGCACGATCCCCAGCTCTTCGATCTTGCGATAGAGCGACGACAGCGACAGGCCAAGACGCTCCGCGGCGGCCTTCTTGTCGTTGCCCGTGCGCCGCAGCACCGACTCGATGTGGATCTTCTCGTAGGCGCGCAGCGCCTCGCGCAGGTCGTCGCCGACCACCGGCGCGAGGTCGGCGTCCTGCCCGCGCAGCGCGCGGGGCAGGTCGGCGAGCGTGATCCACTCGTCGTCGCCGACGATCATCGCGTGCTCGATCACGTTGTCGAGCTCGCGCACGTTGCCCTTCCAGGGCTGCGACATCAGCACCTTGAGCGCCGCGTTGTCGACGCCCTTGAACGGGCGCTTGAGCTCGCGGCGGTGGCGCTGGATCAGGAAGTCGATCAGCCCGGGGATGTCCTCGCGGCGCTCGCGCAGCGGCGGCAGGTGGATGTTGACCACGTTCAGCCGGTAGTAGAGGTCCTCGCGGAACGTCCCCTCCTCGGCCATCTTGCCGAGGTCGCGGTTGGTCGCCGCGAGCAGGCGCACGTCGACCTTGATCGGCGTCGTCGCCCCGACCGGCAGGACCTCGCGCGCCTCGACGACGCGCAGCAGCTTCGACTGCAGGCCGAGCGGCATGTCCCCGATCTCGTCGAGGAAGATGGTGCCGCCGCGGGCCCGGCTGAAGAGCCCCTCCTGGTTCGCGACCGCGCCCGTGAACGCGCCGCGTATGTGGCCGAAGAGCTGGCTCTCGAGCAGCGACTCCGGGATCGCCGCGCAGTTCACCGGCAAAAAGATCTTGTTCCTGAGCTCGCTCGCGACGTGGATCGCGCGCGCGATGACCTCCTTGCCGGTGCCGCTCTCGCCCGTGATCAGCACCGTGCTGCGGGTCGGGGCGACCTTGCCGAGCAGCTTCGTCACCTCGCGCATCGCCGGGCTCTCGCCGACCAGGTCGAACTCGACGTGGCGCTCGATCTCGCGGCGCAGCATCTGCGTCTGCCACACCAGCTCGCGGTGCTCGAGGATGCGCTCCACCTTGGCCAGCAGGTCGTCGAACAGCACGGGCTTGAGCACGTAGTCGGCGGCGCCGGCACGCAGCGCCTCGACGGCCGTCTCGATGCTGCCGTGGGCCGTCATGACCATGACCACCGTCTGCGGCGAGAGCTCCCGCGCCCGTCTGAGCACGCTGAGGCCGTCCGCCCCCGGCATCCGGAGGTCGGTGACGACGATCGCGAACTCTCGTCGCTCGAGCGCGGCGAGCGCCGTGGCCCCGTCCGCCGCGGTCTCGACCGTGTAGCCTGCGTCGCGCAGCACCTCCGCGAGGCTCTCGCGTACGCCCGGCTCGTCCTCCGCGATCAGTATGGCCTCGGGCACTGCTCGGGCTTAACGTCGCCGCAGCGTCGATTGCAAGCCTGGCGCGGGGCCGCTTCGCAGCCGAGACCGGGCGCGCGCGACGGTTGCAAGTGCGAAGCCCGCCGTGCGATGGCACCTGGGAATGACGAGCCCCTTCTACCGGATCCTCGTCCCGTTCGACTTCTCGCGGCCGGCCGAGCGGGCGCTCGACGCCGCCTGCGAGATCGCCGTCGCGAGCGAGGCCGAGCTCACCGTGCTCAACGCGATCCCTCCGGCCACCTCGCTGGCCGGC
>JBFMAS010000311.1:0-3681 GCA_040755575.1 Thermodesulfobacteriota bacterium | reverse complement strand
GTGCGCGCGCGGCGCATCCACTTCCACGTCCACCGGCACGGCGACGGCGCACCCCACCTGCACGCCCACGCCCACGACCGCGACACCGGCTCGCACGAGCACTCGGCGCATGCGCACCAGCACCGGGCGACCTCGCTGCCGCGCGCGCTCGCGATCGGCACGCTGCACGGCCTCGCCGGCTCGGGCGCGCTGGTGCTGGTCGCGCTGCCGATGCTCGGCTCGCCTGCGCAGGCGCTGCTCTACGTCGCGAGCTTCGCGCTGGGATCGGTCGCCGGCATGGTGCTGTTCTCGCTCGTCCTGTCGCTGCCGCTCGCCTGGTGTCCGCGCCTGCTGCAGGCCTCGGCCGGCAAGCTCGAGGCGGCGCTCGGGGTGGCGACGATCGCGATCGGCGGCTGGATGGCGCTGCAGGCGGCCGCATTCTAGGCCGTCGCGCCGCGCCGCGCCGGCGTCCGCGGCGGCAGGCGTCCGGGCGCGTCGTGCATCCGTCCGTCGAGCGGACCGCGCCACCCGCGAGCGTCTTTGCGGCGGGTCAGCGCAGCCGGAGCCGCATGGCGACCCGCTCCTTCGCGGGCAGGCCGCGTGCGGCCTCGGCACGCAGCACGGCGCGCAGCACCTCGGACAGCTCGCGCTCCGCGATCACCCGGAACCCCATGCTGGCGTAGAACGGCGCGTTCCACGGGACGTGGCGGAACGTCGTCAGCGTGATCGCCGGGAAGCGGCGCTCGCGCGCCGCCGCGATCACGGTGCCGAGCAGCGCGCGGCCGAGCCCGCGCCGGCCGTGCCTCGGGTCGACGTCGATCTCGTGCAGGTGCGCGTTGCCGTCGAGCTCGTCCAGCAGCGCGAAGCCCACCGGCCGATCGCGCTCGTCCGCCGCGATCCACAGCGAGCGCGCCTCCACCGCGGCGGCGAGCTGGTCGGCCGGCACCGTCTCGCGCGCGAACTGGCGCGCGAAGCCGTACGGCCTGAACAGCGCCGCGGACGCGCGCTCGATGCGCGCGAGCCGCGCGACGTCGCCGGGCCGCGCGAGCCGGATCGCGTAGCGCTGCACGACGCCGGATCGTACATGCTTCGCCGCCGCTACGCTTTGACTGCCGCACGCGGCTTCCCGTAGAGCGAGGCGGGATGGACGAGCGCTTCACCGAGGTCGCGAGCCTCGATTACCCGATCATCGACGCCGACGCGCACGTCTACGAGCCCCCCGGAGTGTGGCAGGAGCGCGTGCCGGCGTCGCTGCGCGCCCGTGCGCCGCGCGTCACGCGGACCGCCGCCGGCGACGTCTGGTCGTTCGACGGCGGCGCGCGCGAGCGTGCGGTCGGCCTCATGGCCGCGGCGGGGGCGAGCTGGCTCGACTTCAAGCCGTCGGGGCTGACCTACGACGCCGTCCGCCCCGGCCACTACGACGCGGCGGCGCGCCTCGCCGACATGGACGCGGACGGCGTCTACGCCCAGCTCCTCTACCCGAGCGTGTGCGAGGAGGGCGCGCGGATGTTCGGCGACGACCGCGCCCTGCAGCTCGCCTGCGTGCGCGCCTACAACGAGTGGCTGCTCGAGTTCTGCGCCGGCGGGGAGGGCAGGCTCTTCGGCCACGCGGTCATCCCCGCGACCGGCGTCGCCGACGCGGTGGCGGAGCTCGAGTGGGCGCTCGGCAAGGGCTACCGCGGCCTCCTGATCTCGACCTTCCCGAGCGGCGCGGTCGAGCCGGCGTCCGACGACGATCCGTTCTGGGCGCGCGCGCAGGAGGCGCGCGTGCCGGTAGCGCTGCACATCGGCAGCTTCCACGCGGACGGCCCGGTCAAGCAAAGACGCTTCGAGCCGCTCGCGGTGCTGCCGCGCGCGGCCACCAGCAAGTCGGGCGCGAACACGGTGCCGCTCGTCGCGAAGATGATCTTCTCGGGCATCTTCGAGCGCTTCCCGCGCCTCGCGGCGCTGCTGGTCGAGGCCAACATCGGCTGGATCCCGGCGATGCTCGAGCAGACCGACGACATGTTCCTGCGCTATCGATGGTTCACCGGTACGGCGGCGACGCTGCCGACGATGCCGAGCCGCGCCTTCCACCGGAACTTCTGGGCGACCTTCATGATCGACACGGTGGGCATCGAGCTGCGCCACCGGCTGAACGTCGACCACCTGATGTGGTCGACGGACTACCCGCACACCGGAACCGACTGGCCGAACAGCCGCGTCACCATCCAGCGCACGCTGCGGGGCGTCGAGCGCGACACGGTGTGGAAGATGCTGCACGGCAACGCGCGCGCGCTCTACCGCCTCGACGAGGTCCCGGAACGGGTCGAGGCATGCGCCTGATCGGCAAGGTCGCGATCGTCACCGGCGCCGGCTCGGGCATCGGGCGGGCGATCGCGCTGCGCTTCGCGCGCGAGGGGGCGGCGGTGGTCGCGGCGGGGCAGCGCCTCGAGCGCGTCGCGCAGACCGTCGGCGAGCTCGAGAGCGCGGGCGGGCGCGGGCTCGCCGTCGCTTGCGACGTCGCGCAGGCCGCCCGGGTCGAGGAGATGGTCGGCGCGGCGCTGCGCACGTTCGGCCGCATCGACGTGCTGGTCAACAACGCGGCGAAGAACCGGCCCGACGCGCCGGTCGCCGAGGCCGTGGCCGAGATGACCGAGGAGTGGTGGCGCGCGACGATGGACGTCAACGCGACCGGCGCGTTCCTGTGCGCGAAGCACGTGCTGCCGCATCTCGTCGCGGCCGGCGGCGGCGCCATCATCAACGTGGCCTCGACCTCGGGCGTCGCCGGCAACTGGAACCAGGGCGCGTACGTCGCGTCGAAGCACGCGCTGGTCGGCCTTACCCGCTCGCTGGCGCTCGACTACGCGGCGCTCGGCGTGCGCGCCAACGCCATCTGCCCGGGCTTCATCGAGACCGAGCGCTCGCTCTCGTTCTCGGCGCGCAACCGCGGCGACGACTGGCGCGAGAGGAAGCTCGCCGAGATCCCGCTGCGCCGCTTCGGCAAGCCGGACGAGGTCGCGGCGCTCGCGGCGTTCCTCGCCTGCGACGAGGCGACGTTCCTGACCGGCGCGGTGATCCCGATCGACGGCGGCACCGCCGCGCGCCGCGGCTGAAGAGGCCTAGGAGGCTCCTAGGGGACGGGGCCTTCGCCCGTCACCGTGTACTTCTTGACGTCCATCCCGGTGACGCCGAGCCCGGCGAGCGCCGCGCCGAGCTCGGCCATGTGCGCGGTCGCGAAGTGCGCGTCGAGCGCCTCCTGGCTCTGCCACTTCTCGAAGATGAACACGGTGCCGGGGTCCGTGCGGTCGAGGTAGGCCTGGTAGGCGATGCACCCCGGCTCCTCGAGCGTCGCCTCGCGCATGCGGTCGAACGCCGCCTCGGCGGCGGCGCGCTGCTTCGGGTCGAGCGTGATCGTTCCCGCGACGACGAGCATGCCGCCCCATCTCTGCACGTCGCGCCACCTCACGCCAGCAGGGACGTCGCTTGACCGGGCGTCGCGCGAGCGTAGCGTGGAACGAGCCATGGCGCGTATCGAGAACGACGAGGCGCACCTCGAGCGCAAGATCGACGAGGCGATCGAGGAGACCTTTCCCGCGAGCGACCCGCCCTTCTGGACGCTCGGCCTGCCGCGGGACGAGAAGGGCGCCCGCCGGCCGGGCCCGCGGCCGCCGTCCGACCCGACGAAGAGATAGGGCGCTCGTCAGGCGGCGCGCGCCGCGC
>JBFMAS010000310.1:0-17235 GCA_040755575.1 Thermodesulfobacteriota bacterium | reverse complement strand
AGGTGCCGGTCACCGTCAAGTAGAGCTGCCCGCGCTCGACGTCGTCCGCTGCATTGACCACCACGTCGACGTCGCGCGCGCCCAGCGCACGAGCCGTCGTGCGCGCGAGCTCGGCGACGCGCGCCTGCTTCTCGACGTAGTCGTCGGCGCTCCTCACGTGCCGGTCGACGAAGGCGCACGCGACCGTGAGGTGGATGCCGTCCGCGCTGCGCACGCCCATCACCTTGACGTCCTCGCCGACCTCCGGATGGCTTCCGCCCTGCCCCTCCAGGCGCTCCGAGACCGCGAGGACGATCCGCTCGAGCTCGCTCGCGGGCGCGAAGCCGACGCCGATCGACGTGTCGTTCGCGAGCCAGCGCGCGCCAGGCCGCTCGTAGAGCGCGCGCAGCTCGGTCGATCCCGGGCGCAGCAGCGGCTCGAGCCGCACGTGGCGCGCCGGGTCGAGCGCGTGCAGGGTCTCGCGCAGAGCCGCAGCGCACGCTTCGGCGACCACGTCGCCGACCTTCAGCGCGGCGCCGCCCGCCTCCTGCGTCGCGCGTCCCGCCAGGTAGATCTCGATCGGGGCCGTCACCTCGCCGCCGCCGAACGCGGGCCGCGAGGCGCCGGCGCGCAGCAGCGCCTTGTCGACGTTGTGGTGCAGGATCGCGCCGAAGCGCTCGCGATAGGCGCGACACAGCGCGACGCTGGCGCGCTCGGCGAGCAGGTCGCAGATCGTGTCGGGATGCCCCCGGCCCTTGCGCTCGACGATCTCGACCGGCGTGCCGGCCGGCGTCGAGCGGATGCGGCTCACGACGAGCTCCATCGTCCCCCCCGCGCCCCGTGCTCCCGGCCGCTCGCGGACCGCGACCTCGGGGCGCAGCTTCGCCGGCCTCGCTGCAAGCCGCTTGCCGGCGGCGTCGCCCGCTCGCGGCCGCGCCCGGCGCGCGGGACAGGCCGGCCCACGGCCCGCTTCCCGCCGCTCGGAGCGCGGGGGGCGTGTGCTTCCGACGGCCGCGAACCGACCGCCCCGACCGTCGCGCGAGAGCGCGCAGCGGCGACGCGGGCGCGCTCGGGCCGGACGGCACGCAACCTGCGGAGGTCGAAGGGCTCGTCTCCCGCGGCGGCGGGGATAGAGTAGGGCCATGTCGGTCGCAGTCGTGCAGCAGATGCCCGCGCTCGACGCTCGCAGGAAGTCCGAGCTCGACGCCCTGGTCGCCCGCGCCCGCGGCGCGGCCGACGCGTTCCGCGCGCTCGACCAGCAGGCGGTCGACCGCATCGTCCGTGCGATGGTGCTCGCCGGCCTCGAGGCGGCGATCGACCTCGCGCAGACCGCGATCGACGAGACCGGCTTCGGCGTCTTCGAGGACAAGGTCGTCAAGAACTACGTCGCCACCGAGTTTCTCTACGACTACCTGCGGGACAAGCGCACGGTCGGCGTGATCGACGAGGACCTGCAGCGCAACATCCGCTACGTCGCGGAGCCGGTCGGCGTGGTGATGGCGATCCTGCCGCTCACCAACCCGACCTCGACCGCGCTGTTCAAGGGCATCGTCGCGGCGAAGACCCGCAACGCGGTCATCTTCCGCCCCTCGCCGCGCGCGGTGCGCTGCACGCAGGCGGCCGTCGAGGTCATCGCCCGGGCGGGCGAGGGGGCGGGGATGCCGGGCGGCGCGCTGCAGGTGATCCCGGACGCGCCGCGCGAGGTCACGCACTACCTCTTCGGGCACGCGGGGATCGACCTGATCTGGACCACGGGCGGCCCGCGCATCGTCGAGCTGTCGAACCGCTCCGGCAAGCCGGTGATCAGCGTCGGGCCCGGCAACGCGCCGGTCTATCTGCACCGCACCGCCGACGTGCGCAGCGCGGTGGTCGACATCCTCATCTCGAAGACCTTCGACGCGTCCGTGATCTGCCCCGCCGAGCAGACCTGCGTGGTCGACGAGCCGATCTGGGACGAGTTCCTCGGCGAGATGCAGCGCATGGGTGCGCGGCTCCTGCCGCCCGAGGGCGTCGCGCGCCTCGCGCAGATCGCCTTCCTCGCCGACGGCAGCCCCAACGTCGAGGCGGTCGGGCGGGCGCCGTGCGAGCTCGCCGCCAAGGCCGGGCTCGAGGCCGAGCCGGGCGACAAGGTGCTGCTCGCCGTCCTGCCCTCCGATCTCGCCGCGCTGGCCAAGCACCCGCTCGCGCACGAGAAGCTCATGCCCGTGCTGGCGCTGGTCCGCTCGCCGAGCGTCGAGCACGCCCTCGCGGCCTGCGACCTCGTGCTGCGCTGCGGCGGCATGGGCCACACCTCGGCGGTCTACGCGCGCGACCCCGCGGTCGTCGACCGCTTCGCGCTCGCGATCCGCACCGGCCGCATCCTGGTCAACGCGCCGACGGCGGTCGGCGCGCTGGGCGGCGTCTACAACTCGCTCACGCCGACCTTCTCGCTGGGCTGCGGCACGTGGGGCGGCTCGCACACGACGGCGAACGTGAACGTCGAGCAGCTGCTCAACGTCAAGATGGTGGCGCATCGGGCGAGCCCGCCGCAGTGGTTCCGCGTCCCGTCCGACACCTACTTCAACGCCGGCGCGCTCGAGAACCTGCGCACCGTCGAGGGCGCCGTCGCGGTGCTGGTGACGGATGCCGACGGCGAGCGTCGCGGCGTCGCGGACGAGGTGCGCAGGTACCTCGCCGCGCACACGGTGCACGTCTTCTCCGACATCGAGCCGGAGCCGACCGAGGCCCAGATCCGCGCCGGCGTCGAGACGCTCGAGCGCCTGCGGCCGGACCTGCTGGTCGCCGTGGGCGGCGGCTCGGTGCTCGACGCCGCGAAGGCGATGCGGCTGTTCTACGAGAGCCCGCAGCTCACGGTCGCCGAGCTCGCGCTGCCGTTCCTCGATGCGCGCAAGCGGGTGGCGCGCTACCCGCGGCTCGCCCACCGCGTGCGGCTCGTCGCCATCCCGACGACCAGCGGCACCGGATCGGAGGTCTCCCCCGCCACCGTGGTGAGCGCGGGCCGTCGCAAGGTCACGCTGGTCGACTACTCGCTCGTCCCCGACATGGCGATCGTCGACCCGCACCTGACGATGAGCATGCCGCCGTCGGTCACGGCGGACACCGGCATCGACGCGCTGACGCACGCGCTCGAGGCGGCGGTGTCGATCTTCGCGTCGCCCTACACCGACGCGTTCTGCGTGCAGGCGGCGCGGCTCATCCTGCAGAGCCTGCCGATCGCGGTGCGCGACGGCGCGAACCTCGAGGCGCGCACCGCGATGGCGAACGCCGCGACCATCGCCGGGCTCGCGTTCTCGAACGCGTTCGTCGGCGTCAATCACGCGCTGGCGCACGCCGTCGGCGCGCGCTTCGGCCTCACGCACGGGCGCGCGAACGGCATCCTGCTGCCGCACGTGCTGCGCTACAACGCGGCGGTGCCGAGCAAGTTCATGCCGGCCCCCGGCTACTCCGCGTACGTCGCGCCCGAGAAGTACGCGCAGCTCGGCTGGGTGCTCGGCGTCGGCGGGCACGGCGAGCCCGAGCGCCGCGAGCGTTTCTTCGCGCGCGTCGACGCCCTGCTCGACGAGGTCGGCATCCCGCGCTCGCTCGCCGACGCCGGCGTCGCGCGAGCCGACTTCGAGGCCGCGCTGCCCGAGCTCGCGCGCACCGCCTTCGAGGACCCGAGCCTGCGCACCAATCCGCGCATGCCGCTCGTGCGGGAGCTCGTCGAGCTGCTCGAGGCCGCCTGGCGCGGGCGCTGAGCGTCGCGCGCGGCGGCGTGTTTGCGGCGCGGCTCACCACCAGAGGCCGCCGTCCGCGTACTCCCAGAGCAGGAAGCCCACCACGCGGTAGTCGAACGGCCGCCGCCCGCCGACGGGCACCTGCACGCCGGCTGCGAGCGCCACGTGCCCGCGCAGCCGGATCGCCTTGTAGAGCTGCGGCGTCAAGAAGAGCGTGGACTCGTCCCGCGTCACGTCCTCGAGCGCCTCGAGCTCGACCGTCGGCCACCAGTCGCGGCGCAGCGGGCCGAGCGGGTAGCTCACGGCGAGGCGCGTGCGCAGGCCGCGGCTCGCGCGCGCCTCGTCGATCGGCGCAAGGCCCTGCAGCTGCCCCTGCAGGACGAAGCCCGCGAGCTCCTTGCCGGCGAGCAGCGAGGGCTCGAGCTTCACCGTGCCGTCGCCCAGGCCGCGGTCGCGGTCGCCGCTCGGCAGCACGAGCTCGAGCGAGCCGGCGAGGATCGCCATGCGCGGCAGGCTCGCCCACAGCACGTGCTTGTACGACACCGCGACGTCGCCGACGCCGCCGACCGTCGCGCCGGCCGCGGGGTCGTCGATCACGAACGGCAGCGCAATCTCCGCCTGCCCGCGCGGGCCGATCCGCCGCTCGTAGATCAGCCTCGTCTGCCAGGTCGCGCTCGCGCCGGGCCCCTTGGTGAACTCCTGGGTCGCGACCGCCTCGTTCTCGGGAAACGCCTTGCTGGTGAAGATCGGACGGCGGAAGTTGAGCTCGCCGCGCGGCCAGCGATCGTCGGTGCAGAAGGAGCGCACGTGGTCGAGCACGAGCAGCACCTGCTCGTCGGTGAGCGCGCCGGCGAAGGCCGGCATCTGGCTCGACAGCCCCATCCCCGGGCCGCCGTGCGCGACGACGAACGACCAGTCGCTGTCGGGCTCGCGCGAGGTGAAGCTGCAGTCGGTGAAGTCGGGCAGCGGCACCTCGAAGCCGGTGAGGTCCGCGCGACCTCGCCCGTCGGCGCCGTGGCACGCGGCGCACGCTTCCGCGTAGATCGCCTTCCCGTCGAGCTCCTGCGCGGCCGCGCCGCCCGGCGTCGCCCAGGGCAGAGCCGCCGACAGCGCGACGATCGTGGCGAGGAGCGGGCGCCGCGCGCCCGTCACGGCCCGCAGCCCTCGGGGTCGCAGCGCGTGAAGTACTCCCGCGCGATCGGCTCCTCGCCGACCCCGAGCTCGAGCACCTGGTTCTCCTTCGATCCCGAGCGGTAGACCGTCACGCCCTTGAGGCCGAGCCACCACGCGCAGACGTACGCGTCCGCGACGTCGTTCGGCGTCGCGGACTGCGGCAGGTTGACGGTCTTCGATACCGCGTTGTCGACGTGACGCTGAAAGGCCTGCTGCACGAGCAGGTGCTGACGCGGCTCGACCTCGGTCGCAGTGACGAACAGCGCACGCACGCTCTCGGGGACCTCCGTGACGCGGCCGAGATGGCCCTCGGCGACGACGCGCTCGAGCACGGCTCGCGCGCGCGAGCCGAGACGGCGCTCGGCGAAGCGCGCGAACACCGGGTTGACCTCGACCAGGGGCTCGCCGCCGAGCGTGTGGCGCCGCCGGTACGCGAGCGCGAACAGCGGCTCGATGCCGCCGCTCGTGCCCGCGACGATGGCGATGGTCCCGGTGGGCGCGATCGACAGCCGTGTCGCGTTGCGCACCCGCTCGCCGCGCGCCGCGAGGACGCTGCTCGGCCAGTACGGGAACGTGCCGCGCGCCTCCGCGAGCTCGCGCGACGCCTCGAGCGCCTCGCGCGCGATGAACGCCATCAGCCGGTCCGCCCACGAGATCGCATCGGGCGACGCGTACGACACGCCGAGGTGCAGCAGCAGCTCGGCGAAGCCCATGACGCCGAGCCCGATCTTGCGGCTGCCCTTGGTCGCGCGATCGATCTCCGGCAGCGGCGCGCGGCTCACCTCGAGGGCGTCGTCGAGGAAGCGCACGGAGAGCCGCACGACGTCGGCGAGCCGCGGCCAGTCGACGCACGCACCGTCGCGCGTCAGCATCCGCGCGAGGTCGATCGAGCCCAGGAAGCAGCTCTCGTAGGGCAGCAGCGGCACCTCGCCGCACGGGTTGGTGGCCTCGATCCGGCCGAGGTCGGGCAGCGGGTTGGCGCGCTCGATCGCGTCGCGGAACAGCAGCCCGGGGTCGCCGCACGCCCACGCCGCGCGCGCGATGCGGTCGAGCACGTCGCGCGCGCGCAGCCGCGCCACCCGCCGTCGCGAGCGCGGGTGCAGCAGGTCGTAGTGCTCGTCCGCGATCGCGGCCTCCATGAAGGCGTCGTCGACCGCGACCGAGACGTTGAAGTTGGCGAGGCTCGTGCCGTCGAGCTTCTCGTCGATGAACTCGATGACGTCGGGATGGTCGACGTCGAGCACGCCCATGTTCGCGCCGCGGCGGCGTCCTCCCTGCTTGATGCTCGCGGTCGCCGCGTCGAACACGCGCATGAACGCGACCGGGCCGGACGCGCTGCCGCCCGTCGAGGTGACCGCCTCGCCGCGCGGCCTCAGCTTCGAGAAGTCGAACCCCGTCCCGCCGCCGGTCTTCTGGATCAGCGCCATCCCGCGCAGGGCGTCGAAGATCGACGCGGTGCTGTCGTGGATCGGCAGGACGAAGCACGCGGCGAGCTGGCCGAGCGGCGTGCCGGCGTTGGCGAGCGCCGGCGAGTTCGGCAGGAACGCGAGCGAGCGCAGCAGCTCGTGGAACCGGTCGCTCCACTCGGCGTGCGTGCCGCCGTCGCCGAAGCAGCGCTCCGCCTCCGCGACGGCGCGTGCCACGCGCCACCACAGCTCGTCGGGCGTCTCGACCACCCGCCCGTCCGCGTCGCGGCGCAGGCAGCGCGCCTCGAGCACGCGCAACGCGTTCACGCCGAGCTCGGGCGGCGCTCCGGCAGCCGTGCCTTCGAGGAGCATGGTCCGAGCCCGGTGCAAGGGGCTTGCCGCGAGGCGCCCGGACCCGGCACCGCTCGTGCACCGCCGCCGCCACGCACCGTTCCCGCTGCTTGGAGGGTCGGTGGGGTCCCCTTCCGACGCCTGCGAACAGGCGCGCGGCCCGGGCGCGGCGGCTCCGGGCGGGCGTGGGGCCGGCACGGCGCGGCGCCGGCACGCAACCTGCGACGCCTTCGGACATGCCGCGGTCCAGCAAGCGCTCCCGCGTCGCCCGCGGCGCGGCACGTCGGGCTCGCCGCCCACGGCCCGCGCCGGCCGTCCGGCCCGGGCACGTCAGCGACAACTTCGCCGTCGCACGCTTGTTCGACCTGATGGGCGACGTCCTCGAGATCAAGGGCGAGAATCCCTTCCGCATCCGCGCCTACCGCCGCGCCGCGACCAACCTGCGCACCCTGACCGAGGACGTCGCGACGCTCGCGCGCGAGGAGCGCCTCGACGAGGTGCCGGGCATCGGCAGCGACCTCGCGGGGAAGATCGTCGAGTACCTCGACACGGGCCGGATCAAGGACCTCGAGGACGCCCGGCGCGGCGTCCCGCGCGGCGTGGTCGAGCTGATGAACGTGCCGGGCATCGGCCCGACGACGGCCAAGGTCCTGTACGAGAAGCGCGGCGTCACGAGCCTCGACCGTCTCGAGAAGCTCGCGCGCGCCGGCGCGCTGCGCGGCACCCGCGGCATCGGCGCGAAGACGGAGCAGAACATCCTGAAGGGCCTCGCGATCGTCCGCGCCGGGCAGGAGAGGATGCCGCTCGCGGAGGCGCTCCGCCTCGGCGAGGAGCTCGTCGAGCAGCTCCGGCGCGTCCCGGGCGTGCGCCGTGCGGAGCTCGCGGGCTCTCTGCGACGGCGCAAGGACACGATCGGCGACATCGACGTGCTGGTCGCGACGAGCCGGCCCGAAGCCGTCATGCGCACGTTCGTCGCGCTGCCGCAGGCGCGCGAGGTGCTCGAGCAGGGCGCCACCAAGGCTGCGATCCGCCACCGCGAGGGCATCCAGGTCGACCTGCGCGTGGTCGAGCCCGACTGCTTCGGCGCCGCGCTCGCCTACTTCACGGGCTCGAAGCAGCACAACATCCGGCTGCGCGAGCGCGCGCTCAAGAAGGGTCTCACGATCTCGGAGTACGGCGTCTTCCGCGTGCGCGGCGGGCGCCGCATCGCCGGCGCGACCGAGGAGGAGGTGTACGCGTCGGTCGGCCTGCCCTGGATCCCGCCCGAGCTGCGCGAGGACGCGGGCGAGATCGAGGCGGCCGAGCAGGGCCGGCTGCCGCGTCTGATCGAGCCGGGCGACATCGCGGGCGACCTGCACTGCCACACCAACGCGAGCGACGGCCACCACTCGATCGAGGAGCTGGTCGAGGCGGCCGCGCGCCGCGGCTACGCCTACGTGCTGATCGCGGACCACAGCCCCGCGACGCGCGTCACCGGAGGGTTGAGCGCAGCCGACCTCGCCCGGCACGTGCGCAGGATCCGCGCGGTGCAGAAGAAGCACCCGGGCATCACGGTCCTGGCCGGCACCGAGTGCGACATCCTCGCGGACGGCACGCTCGACTATCCCGATCACGTGCTGGCCGAGCTCGACCTGGTGGTCGCCGCGGTGCACGGCAACCTGAAGCAGCCGAAGAAGGTGATGACGGAGCGCCTGTGCCGCGCGCTCGCCAACCCGCACGTCGACGTCCTCGGCCACCCAACCGGACGCCTGATCGGCGAGCGCGCGCCGTACGACGTCGATCTCGACGCCGTGCTGCGCGCCGCGAAGCAGCACGGCAAGGCAGTCGAGATCAACGCGCGGCCCGAGCGCCTCGACCTGTGCGACGTGCACGCGCGGCGCGCGCACGAGCTCGGGGTGCGCGTCGCGATCTCGACGGACACGCATACCCTGGACGACCTCGAGTGCATCGCGCTCGGCGTGGCGACGGCGCGCCGCGGCTGGATCGAGCGCGATCAGGTGATCAACGCCTGGCCGGCCGAGAAGCTCCTGGCCTGGGCGCAGCACGGGCGCGCGGCCGCGCGCCAGCGGGCGGCGTCGTGAGCGAGCCGGGCGCGCAGCGGTCGTTCTTCGATCTGTGGTCGCACGCTGCCGGCGCTGTACAAGGTCGACGTGACGCAGCTGCGGCACCTGACGGGCAAGCCCGAGCTGCACCTCGCGAGCGAGGACGACCTGCGGCGCCTGTTCCCGCGGTGCGAGCCGGGCGCGATGCCGCCGTTCGGCAACCTGTACGGCCTCCCGGTGTGGGTCGACGAGCCGCTCTCGCGCCAGCGGGAGATCGTGTTCAACGCCGGCACGCACACGCAGACCGTGCACATGGCCTACGCGGACTTCGCGCGCCTCGTCGAGCCGCGCGTCGCGTCGTTCGGCAAGCCGGAAGATTGAGCACCCGCAGCGGCCCCACGAGCGCCGGCGCCGCCGGAGACCTGCGCGCGACCCTGCGACCGGTCGACCGGCTCAGCCTGGCCTTTCTCGCCGTGCTCGGCGCGGTGGCGCTCGCCTGCCATCCGCGTCCGGGCACGATCCTGCTCGCGCTCGCAGCCGTCGCGACCGGGGTCGTCGTCGGCGCCGCCGGCGCGCCGCGCGGCGGACCCTGGACGTTCGTCCACGACTTCTTCCCGGTGCTCGGCGTGATCCTCATCTTCAGCCTGTGCGGGCCGCTGATCGAGGCCGCGAACCCCGCCCGCTGGGACGCCACGCTCGCGGCGCTCGACCGCGCGCTGTTCGGCTCGCTCGCGTCCGCCTGGTACGGCGTGCTCGGCCGGCCGTGGTGGCTCACCGATGCGGCGTACGTCGCGTACTGCGGCTACTACGTCCTGCCGGTCGCGATCGCCGCGGCGCTTTGGCGCGGCGGCAGGGCGGTCGAGTTCGAGGGCTTCGTGTTCACCGTCGTGGCGACCTTCTTCGCCTCGTACGTCGGCTACTTCCTCGTTCCGGCCTCGGGGCCGCGCGTTCCGGCCGGGCTCGAGGACGCGGTGCTGGGCGGCGGCGCGCCGAGCGCATGGGCACGCGCCTTCCTGCGCACCTTCGAGGTCAACCGGCTCGACGCCTTCCCGAGCGGGCACACCGCGCTGTCGCTGGTCTACCTGGTCCTCGGCTGGCGGCTGCTGCCCCGCTGGCGCCTGCCGATCGCGCTCGTCGCGGCCGGCACCGTGTTCGCCACCGTCTACCTGTCGCTGCACTACGTCGTCGACGTGGTCGCGGGCGCGCTGCTCGCGGCGCTCATGCCGCTGCTGCTGCCGCCCGTCCGCCGCGCCTTCCAGGCGCCGGCGAGCGGCGCGCTCGCCTCCGCGCGCGCCACGCTCGCGCCCGGCGCGCCGCGAACGAGCGCGGGACGGCGGCACGCCGTCGCTCGACGGCTCGACCAGACGTCCGCTGGACGCCGCTGACCCGGGGAGGGCCTCCGTGCCGGCCGAACGACGAAGACGCATCGTGATCCTCGGGGCCGCGGGCCGCGACTTCCACTGCTTCAACGTCGCCTATCGGAGCGACCCGCGCAGCGAGGTGGTCGCGTTCACCGCGACGCAGATCCCCGGCATCGAGGGCCGCCGCTACCCCGCGGCCCTCGCCGGGCCGCTCTATCCCGACGGGATCCCGATCGTCCCCGAGGGCGCGCTCGACGAGCTGTGCCGGCGCGAGTCGGTCGACTGCGTGGTCTTCGCCTACAGCGACGTCGCGCACGCCGACGTGATGCACCTCGCCTCGCGCGCCCTCGCCGCCGGCGCCGACTACCTGCTGCTCGGGCCGCGCCGCACGATGCTGCGGGCCCGGCTGCCGGTCGTCGCGGTGTCCGCGGTGCGCACGGGATGCGGCAAGTCGCAGCTCGCCCGCTGGCTCACGCGCCGCTTCGCGGCGCGCGGGCTCGCGACGGCCGCGATGCGCCATCCCATGCCGTACGGCGATCTCGCGCGCCAGGCGGTGCAGCGCTTCGCGAGCCGCGCCGACCTCGACGCGGCTCGCTGCACGATCGAGGAGCGCGAGGAGTACGAGCCGCACATCGCGAGCGGCACCGTGGTCTTCGCCGGCGTCGACTATCGCGCGATCCTCGAGCAGGCCGAGCGCGAGGCGCAGGTCATCGTGTGGGACGGCGGCAACAACGACTTCCCGTTCCTCGCCCCCGACCTGCACGTCGTGCTGGTCGACGCGCTGCGCCCGCACCAGGTCGCGACGCACCATCCCGGCGAGAGCGTCGCGCGCATGGCGGACGTGATCGTGGTCAACAAGGTCGACGCGGCCTCGCAGGCCGACGTCCAGGCGGCGATCGACGCCGTGCGGGCGGTGAACCCGCATGCGCCGGTCGTGCGCGCCGCGTCGCCGGTGCGCCTCGACGCGCCGGACGCCGTGCGCGGCCGCCGCGTCGTCGTGGTCGAGGACGGGCCGACGATCACGCACGGCGGCATGCCGTACGGTGCGGGCTTCGTCGCGGCGTCGGCCGCCGGCGCGGCCGAGATAGTCGATCCGCGGCGCTTCGCCGTCGGCGAGCTCGCCGCCGTCTACGCGCGCCACCCCCACATCGGCCGGGTGCTGCCGGCGATGGGCTACGGCCCGGGCCAGCTCGCCGCGCTGCGCGACACCATCGGCCGCGCGCCGGCGGACGTCGTGGTCTCGGGGACGCCCGCGGACCTCGCGAGCCTGGTCGCGATCGACAAGCCCGTCGTGCGGGCGCGCTACGAGTTCCAGGAGCTCGGCGAGCCCCGCCTCGGCGCGCTCGTCGATGAGCGCATCGGGCCGCTCCTCGGGGCGGCATCGGTGAGCGAGGAGCCGCGCCGGTGACCGAGCACCTGCTGCGCATCGCGGACCTCGCGCCGGCCGACCTCGAGCGGATCCTCGCGCTCGCGAGCGCGTTCAAGGCCGACCCCTACGGCCACCGGCGTCTCCTCGCCAACGACACCGTGGTGCTCTACTTCAACAAGCCGTCGACCCGCACGCGCATCTCGTTCGAGACCGCGGTCGCCCGCCTGGGCGGCATCCCGATCGGGATCGGCCCCGGCGAGCTGCAGCTCGGCCGCGGCGAGACGATCGAGGACACGGCCCGCGTGGTGAGCCGCTACGCGCGCGCCTTCGTGGTCCGCACGTACGACGACGCCGACGTCGCGCGCTTCGCCGCCGCCGCGACGATCCCGGTGATCAACGCGCTCACCGACCGCCACCACCCGTGTCAGGCGCTGGCCGACCTGATGACGCTGCGCGAGAGGCGCGGCGCGCTCGCCCGGGTTCGCCTCGCGTACCTCGGCGACGGCAACAACGTGGCGCACAGCCTGCTCGAAGCGGCCGCACTGTCGGGCATGTCGATCCGCGTCGCGACGCCGCCCGGCTTCGCTCCCGACCCCGACGTCGTGGCGGGCGCCCGCCGCCGCGCGCGCGACACCGGCGCGAGCATCGAGCTGGGCGACGACCCGGTCGCCGCGGTCCGCGGGGCCGACGCGGTCTACACCGACGTGTGGCTGTCGATGGGCGACCCCGAGGAGGAGCGCGCCCGGCGCCTCGCCGCGCTCGCGCCCTACCAGGTGAACGACGCGCTCTTGGCGCACGCCAGGCCCGACGCGATCTTCCTGCACTGCCTGCCCGACCACCGCGGCGAGGAGGTCACCGCGGAGGTCGTCGACGGGCCGCGCTCGGTGGTGTTCGACCAGGCCGAGAACCGCCTGCACACCGCCGCGGCGGTGCTCTACGCGCTGCTCGAGCGGCGCAGCGGGCGTGCCTGATGCGCGTCGTCGTCGCGCTCGGCGGCAACGCGCTCTTGCGCCGCGGCGAGCGGCCCGAGGCCGAGGTGCAGCGCGCCAACGTCCGCCGCGCGGCGGCGTCGGTCGCGGCGCTCGCGCGCGAGCACGCGGTCGTCGTCACGCACGGCAACGGCCCCCAGGTCGGCTTGCTCGCGCTGCAGAGCCTCGGGTGTCCGGCGGTCGCGCCCTACCCGCTCGACGTGCTCGGCGCCGAGAGCGAGGGCATGATCGGCTACCTGATCGAGCAGCAGCTCGCCGGCTTCCTGCCGGGCCGCGACGTCGCGACCCTGCTGACGCAGGTCGAGGTCGACGCGGGCGACCCGGCGTTCGCCGCGCCGACCAAGCCGATCGGGCCCGTCTACGACGAGGCGGACGCGCGGCGTCTCGCGCGCGAGCGGGGCTTCCCCGTCGCACCCGACGGCGCCGGCTTCCGCCGGGTCGTCCCCTCGCCCGAGCCGCGCCGCATCCGCGAGCTCCGCGCGATCGAGGTGCTGCTCGCCGCGGGCGTGCTCGTGGTCTGCGCCGGCGGCGGCGGCATCCCCGTGGTGACGACGCCCGAGGGCGGCATCCGCGGCGTCGAGGCGGTGGTCGACAAGGACCTCGCGTCGGCGCTGCTCGCGCGCGAGCTCGCCGCCGATGCTCTTCTGCTCTTGACGGATGTCCCGGCGGTGCTCACCGAGTGGCCCGGCCCCGGCGGCACGCCCATCCGGCACGCGACGCCGGCCGAGCTGCGCGCGCGGCGCTTCGCGCCGGGCACGATGGCGCCGAAGGTCGAGGCCGCGTGCCGCTTCGTCGAGGGTGGCGGCGCCCTGGCGGCGATCGGCGCGCTCGACGACGCGGCCCGGCTCCTGCACGGGGACGCCGGGACCATCGTGCGCGCCGCCGCGGGCTGAGCGAGGACTGCGCGACGCGGGTGGCGCGCGTCCAGAATCGTCTCGCCCGGCCGGCGATTTGCGAGCGTCGTGCGACGCAGAGAAGGCGAACGCCGCCGCGAGCGGCCGGACCACGGACGATGAACGAGACCACGACGGCAGCCCCGAGCCCGGCGCTCGACTGGAACCTCGTCGTGACGAGCCGCGTCGGCGGGCATCGTCAGCTGCGCGGGGCGCTGAAGGGGCTCGTGCGGCTTCGCCCGTCCGGCTTCCGCAACGTCCTGGTCGGGCGGGTCGACGACGTCGAGCGGCTGTTGACGGCGGTCGCCGAGCTGCGCGAGCGCTCGCCGCGGCTCGACGAGTGGCTCGGCAAGATCGTGCCGATCGAGCGCACGTTTGCGGTCGACCCCGCACGCTTCGAGGACGACCTCGAGGCGGTCGCTGCGTCCCTCGCCGATCGGCTGGCCGGCCAGAGCTTTCACGTCCGGCTCGAGCGACGCGGCCACAAGGGCGAGATCGACACGCACGCGAGCGAGCAGGCGCTGGGGAAGCGCCTCTCCGAGATCCTGCAGGCACGCGGCGAGCCCGGCAGGGTGACCTTCGACGACCCGGACGTGGTGGTGGCGATCGAGGTGGTGGGCGACGCGGCCGGCCTCGGCCTGATCCCGCGCGCCATGCGCACGCGCTGGCCGTTCGTGAAGATCGACTGAAGCGCCGAGGGCGCGAGAAGCGCCGCGCTTTGCCGCCGCTGGGAAGGCGCTCGGCCACGCCGTCCCGAACTTCGGAAGCGGCCCGAGCCGGCCTGCGGCAACCGCGCCCGCGGCACCGGCCGCCAGCGTCCCGCCTCGGCGAGCCGTTGGCAGAGGTTTTGCGCGAGCAGGCGTCCGTGTCCGAGGTCTTCCCCCTGTGTGACGAGCTCGGCCCGGCCAAGGTCACCCACGTCTACGAGCCGGCTCTCGGGCTCCGCGGCATCCTGGTCGTCGACAACGTGGCGTGCGGCCCGGCGATCGGCGGGCTGCGCATGGCGCCCGACGTCGACCTGCGGGAGTGCTTCCGCCTCGCTCGCGCGATGACGCTCAAGAACGCCGCGGCGGGGCTCGCCCACGGCGGGGGAAAGTCGGTCGTCGCCGCCGACCCGCGCCTGCCGCGCCACCAGAAGGAGGAGCTCGTCCGCGCCTTCGCGTACGCTCTGCGCAACGAGAGCGACTACGTCTTCGGACCGGACATGGGGACCGACGAGACGTGCATGGCGTGGGTGAAGGACGAGATCGGCCGCGCGGCGGGTCTCCCCGCGTCGCTCGGCGGGATCCCGCTCGACGAGCTGGGCGCGACGGGGTTCGGCCTGCTGCACGCGGCCGAGACGGCCGCACGCCACTGCGACCTGCGCCTCGCGGGGGCGCGCGTCGCGATCCAGGGATTCGGCGCCGTCGGCAAGCACGCGGCGCGCTTCCTCGCCGAGAAGGGTGCGGTGCTGGTCGCGGCGTCGGACAGCACCGGCACGATCAGCGACCCGAGCGGCCTCGACGTCGCGGCGCTGACCGACCTCAAGGCGAAGAAGCGGTCGGTGTGCGATCTCGCGCGGGGCACGAAGGGCGACCGCGACGCGATCATCGACGTGCCGTGCGACGTCTGGATCCCGGCGGCGCGGCCGGACGTGATCCGCGAGGACAACGAGCATCGCCTGCGGGCGAAGCTCGTGCTGCAGGGCGCGAACGTACCCTTCACGCGCGGTGCAGAGCGCGCGCTGCACGCGCGCGGCGTGCTCGTCGTGCCGGACTTCATCGCCAACGCCGGCGGCGTGATCTGCGCCGCCATGGAGCTCCGCGGCGCGACCCCGGCCGCGGCATTCGCCGCCATCGCCGAGCGAATCGCCGCCAACACCGAAGCGGTCCTCCGCGAGGCGGGCGCCGAGCGGCTGCTGCCGCGCGACGCAGCCACGCACCTCGCCACGCGGCGCGTGCGCGAGGCGATGGACACGCGGCGCTTCCGCATCTTCTGAGCGGGGAGCGTCGCGCATGTATCGCATCCGGATGCACGGCCGCGGCGGCCACGGGATCAAGACCGGCAGCCGGATCCTCGGCAGCGCGCTGTTCGCCTCGGGCTTCGAGGTGCAGGATGCGACGGTCTACGGCGCCGAGCGGCGCGGGGCGCCGATCTCGGCGTACGTGCGCGCGGACCGTGCGCCGATCCACGAGCGCGGCGCGATCACGCGACCGGACCTGGTCGTGGTCGGCGACGACACCCTGGTCGCGATCCCGGCGGCGGGGGTCCTCGCGGGCGTCGGCGCGGAGACGGTTCTCCTCCTGCGCAGCAACGACCCCACCGAGCGCTGGCGCGAGCGTCTCGCGCTGGCGGGCCCGGTGGTCACGCTCGCGCCCGGCGCGGACGAGGACGCCGGCGGGCTGCGGCCGCTCGTCGGGCTGGCGTGCGCGGGTGCGGCCGCACGTCTCGTCGGCGTGATCACGCGCGCGACGCTCGAGCACGCCGTGCGCGAGGAGCTGCGGGCACACGATGCGGCGGCGACCGAGCATGCGCTCGCCTGCGTGCGCGACGCCTTCGACGCCGTCGCCGCCCACGCCGGCGCGGTGCGGGAAGGCGTCGCGATCTCGGCCGCCGGCTACGAGCATCCCGCGTGGGTCGTCCTGCCGCTCGACGACGTCGCGGTCGCGGCACCGGACGTCCACGCGCAGGGCACGAGCGCGCTCGTCGGCACCGGCGCCTGGCGCACGCATCGGCCGGTGATCGAGTACGAGCGCTGCAACCGCTGCTCGTGGATCTGCAGCACGCTGTGCCCCGACGGCGCCATCGACGTCGACCCGGACCGCACGCCGCACGTCGACTACGAGCACTGCAAGGGCTGCATGATCTGCGTCGCCGTGTGCCCGCGGCACGCGATCACGCCGCAGCCGGAGCATCCGACGCACGCGCAGTGCGACGGCGCGCGGGGCACGGCATGACGCGCGCGCTGCTGACCGGCAACGCCGCCGCGGCCTGGGGCGCCCGGCTGGCGCGCGCCGACTACCTGCCCGCCTTCCCGATCACGCCGCAGACGGAGATCGTCGAGACGCTCGCCGGCTGGGTCGAGCGCGGCGAGCTCGACGCGCGGCTCGTGCTCCTCGAATCCGAGCACTCGATGCTCACGGCCGCCGCGGCCGCGGCCGCGACCGGCGTGCGCGTGTTCACCGCGACGTCGAGCCAGGGGCTGCTCTACGCGATGGAGATGGTCTACACGGTCGCGGGCTGGCGCGCGCCGTTCGTGCTGGTCAACGTGTCGCGCGCGCTCGCGTCGCCGATCACGCTCGAGCCGGACCACACCGACGTGCTCGCGGCGCGCGACAGCGGCTTCCTGCAGCTCCATTGCGCCACCTGCCAGGAGGTGGTCGACGGCGTGCTGCTCGCCTACCGCCTCGCCGAGCACCCGGAGGTCCGCCTGCCGGTGATCGTCAACCTCGACGGCTTCCACCTCTCGTTCACGCGCGAGCCGGTCGAGCTGCCCGACGAGCGCGCGGCGGCGCGCTTCCTGCCGCCGTTCGAGGCGCGCTCGGTCGAGTTCCGCGCGAGCCGGCCGATCAGCCAGGCGGTCGCCGTGCTCGGCGGCACGCCCTACTCCTACTTCCGCTACCAGGCGCACCTCGCGGCGATGAACGCCGGGCGGGTCTACGAGCAGATCGTCGAGGAGTTCGCCGGCCTCTTCGGCCGCCGCCACGACGCCGTCGAGACCTACCGCGCGGACGACGCGGAGGTCGTGCTCTTCCTGCTCGGCTCGTTCGCGACCAAGGCCAAGGACGCCGTCGACCGGCTGCGCGAGCGCGGCCTCGCGGTCGGGCTCGTCCGCCCGCGCCTCCTGCGGCCCTACCCGCGCGAGGCGCTGCGGCGCGCGCTGCTCGGCAAGCGTGCGGTGGCCGTGATCGACCAGAACCTGTCGATGGGCAAGGGCGGCGTGCTGCACGCGGAGCTCGCCGAGGCGCTGTACGGCG
>JBFMAS010000309.1:0-12874 GCA_040755575.1 Thermodesulfobacteriota bacterium | reverse complement strand
CACCGCAGCTTCGGCGGTGAGGACGCGGAAGGTCACGGTCTCTGTCAAGTAGAGGTGCACGTTCCCGCTGTCGTGGCTGCGATAGCCGACCGAGAGGTCGCGGCCGACGGTGAGCTCGAAGTCGCCACCGCGCATGCTCAGCGCGATCGCGCCGTTGACGGCCGGCGCCCACACCACCGGGCCTTCGATCAGGTTCTTCACGACCTTGAGGACCGGATAGCCGTCGTCGGTCGCCTGCGAGAGTCCTTCGAAGCAGCGCGTGCCGAGCGCCAGTGCGTACGGACCCTCGACGCCCGCGACGCGCAGGATGCGAATCGCCTCCGCGACGATCTTCGGATACTCGTCGTAGGACTTCGGGATCGCGATCGCGGCGTGCGGCGAGCGCTCGCTCATCCCGGCGATCCCGCCCGCGGCATAGCCGTGGAAGATCGCGGCGTCCTCCGCATGCGCGATCCGCGAGGCGGCCTGCTTGACGGCCTCGAGGTCGGGATCGGCGCTGCCGCGCTCGACCGCGTCGAGCTCCGCGCGCGACAGGACGAAGTCGCTCTGAAGCTGGACGAGCGGCAGCACCTCGCGCCGCGCCGCGGTGACGTTCTCCACCGGACCCGCCGCGATGGCGTGCACTCGCCCGGTGTTGACGGCACCGCACTTCGGGCCGAGGGGTCCGACGAAGTCGACCAGCTTGCGGCCGGCGAGCTTCAGACGAAGCGTGCGGGCCGCCTCCTTGTCGATCTCGCGCCACGCTTCGCTCGAGATCGGGGCCAGCTCCCGATGCAGGTTGTTCACAGCGTCGCTCCTCCCTTGAGGCTGCCGATGCCGAGCGAGCCGTCTCCGGCCGAGCTCGCTGCGGCGGGCTCGCCCTCGCCACCGTCCTTGTCGGCAGCCTCCTGCGCGACGATCGAGCCGGTCGTGAACAGCCGTGACTGCAGCTCGCCGGACAGCTTCGGATCGTGACGCCGCAGCCACTCGAGCGTCATCACGAAGTGCTCCTTCTCCTCGTCGCGGTTGTGCGCGAGGATGTCGCGCAGCTCCGGATCGGTCGCGGCGTCGACGCGCTGGTCGTACCAATCGACCGCCTCGAGCTCCTCCATCATCGATGCGAGAGCGCGGTGGCGGTCGATGGTCTCCGCGCGAAGCTTCTCCTCCGCTTCGTGCAGTCCGACGGAATTCGCCATGTCGAGACCTCCCCTCGTGCCGGTGCGGCGTCGTTCGCCGCGCCGGGCAGAAATTGCGCGAACCTTGGCAGGACGCGAAGACGCGCCCTGGCGCCGGTCGGCCAGTATTCCGAGCGCGGAGGGATCATGCAAAGCGCTCGCGCGCCGCCCGTGCGCCGCCGGCGCGTCCGCGCCGTGCCGCGCTCCGCGCAGGCGGCGTCGGTGGGACGGCTCACTCGGCGTGCAGCGCTTCGACGGGGTCGATGTGCGCGGCGCGGCGCGCGGGCAGGGCGCCCGCGAGCAAGCCGATGGCGGCTGCCAGTGCCTCCGAAAGCAGCACGAACGTCCACGAGGTCTTCACGGGCAGCGCGGGGAAGAGCAGGTGCAGCAGCTGCGCGCCGCCCGCGCCGGCCGCCAGGCCGAGCAGGCCGCCGGCCGCCGCGAGGACGATCGCGTCCAGCAGGAAGAGCCTCAGCACGTCGCGGCGCTCGGCGCCCAGCGCGCGGAGCAGCCCGATCTCCCCGGTACGCTCCGACACGGCGATCGTCATGATGGTGGAGATCCCGACGCCGCCGACCAGCAGCGAGATGCCGCCCAGCGCGCCGACAGCGAAGGTCAGCACGCTCAGCACGTTGCCCAGCACGTCGAGCATCTGCTGCTGCGTGGTGATCGTGAAGTCCTCCTGACCATGGCGTGCCTTCAGGATGCGCTTCGTCGCGGCTACGACCTCGTCGACCGGCGCCCCCTCGCCGTAGAGCACGTCGATCTCCAGCAGGCCCTCGCGGTTGAACAGCGCGAGCGCGCGGCCCGCGGGAAGGTACACCGTGTCGTCGAGGTCGAAGCCGAGCACCTGGCCCTTCGCCTCCATCGTGCCGATCACGCGATAGCGCTCGCCGCCGACGCGGATGCGCCGTCCGAGCGGGCTGCGGCTGCCGAAGAGCTCGCGGCGCAGCTTCGCGCCGAGCACCGCGTAGGCGCGCGGCGCGCGCGGGTCGTCCTCGGGCAGGAAGCGGCCGATGCTCACGTCGAAGCCGAAGACCCGGGGGAAGTCCGCGCCGACGCCGTAGACGGTCGTCCGTCGCGTCCGTCCTGCGACACGCACCTCGGCGTTGCCGGAGACGACCGGCACGATGCCCTCCGCATGCGGCACCCGGCGCAGCGCCTCGCTGTCCTCGATGGTGAGGGGACGCGTCGTGCCGAGGATGCCGAGCGGCGTGCCGTGCGTCGTCACGCGCCCCGGCGACACGGTCACGAGGTTCGTGCCGAACTGCGTGAACTCGGCGAGCACGAAGCGATGCACCCCCTCGCCGATCGACGTCAGCAGCACCACGGCCGCGATGCCGACGGCGATGCCGAGCGCGGTGAGGCCGCTGCGCAGCGGGTGCGCCAGCATGGCGCGCCTGCTCAGGCGGAGGAGCTCGGAGCCGCGCATCGCCTCACCGGCGCGAGAGCGCCTGCACCGGGTCGAGCCGCGCCGCGCGCCGTGCCGGCAGCGCGCCGAACAGGAGACCGGTGACGAGCGCGATCGTGAACGCCGCGACCACGGCCCACCACGGGGCACCGAGCGGCAGCGCGGGATACATGGCGCCGATCGCGGCGCTTCCCGCCCAGCCGACGCACAGGCCGAGCGCCGCCCCGAGCGAGGACAGCAGCGCCGCCTCGGTGAGGAACGACGTCAGGATCTGGCGTCGTGGGGCGCCGAGCGCTTTCAGCAGACCGATCTCCGGCGTCCGCTGCGACACCGCGACCAGCATGACGTTCATGATCAGGATGCCGGCGACCGCGAGGCTCACGCCGGCCACGCCGGCGAGGGTGTACGTCAGGCTCCGCAGGATGCGGTCGAACGTCTCGAGGACGGCGTCCTGGCTGATCACCGTCACGTCCTCCTCGCCCTGGTGGCGCTCGCGCAGGATGTCGACGATCTCCCGCTGTGCGTGCGGCAGCGCGTCGCGGCTCCGCGTCTCGACCAGGATGCGGAACAGCGACGGCGCGTCGAGCAGCTGCTGCGCGGTTGCGACCGGCAGGATCACCAGCTCCTCGACGTCCATGCCGATCGAGCGTCCCGAGGTGGCGAGCACCCCGACGACACGGCAGCGCCGGTCGCCGATGCGCAACCACTCGCCGAGCGCGTGACGCGGCCCGAACAGCTCGCGGCGCACCTTCGGCCCGATCACGCAGACGTTCGCGCCGCGCTCGGGATCGCCCGGTGGAAGGAACCGTCCCTGCGCCATGCGCCAGCGCCGCAGCTCGAGCAGCTCGGCGGTCGAGCCGAGGATGGGTACCTCGCGCTCGAGGCTCCCCGCCGACGCGACCGCCGTGCCGATGACGAGGGGTGCGACCTTCTCGACGCAAGGGCTGCGCGACAGCGCGATCGCGTCGCCGAGCGTCAGGTCGCGCGGCGTCTCGCCGAGGAACATCGACGGACCCGCCCCCGCGGTCTCGGTGCGGCCGGGCAGGACGATCAGAAGATGCGTGCCGAGGGCCATGAACTCCGAGGAGACGTAGCGCCGGGCGGCCTCGCCGAGCGAGGTGAGCGTCACGACCGCCGCGACGCCGATCGCCATCGCGATCAGCATCATCGCGCTGCGCGAGCGGTGGCGCAGCAGCGCCCGCAGTGCGGTCCGGAGCAGATCGGTGGTCCTCACGCCGGCCCCGCGCGCACGTCCGCGACGATGCGTCCGTCGCTCATGCGGATCCGCCGCCGCGCCCGCTCGCCGATCTCCGGATCGTGCGTCACCACGATCAAGGTCAAGCCGGCCGCGTTGAGCTCCTCGAGGATCCGCACGACGTCCATGCCCGAGCGCCGGTCGAGGTTGCCCGTCGGCTCGTCCGCGAGGAGCAGCGCCGGGGCGGTCACCGTCGCGCGGGCGATCGCGACGCGTTGCCGCTGGCCGCCGGAGAGCTGCTCGGGGCGGTGGTGTGCGCGGTTGTCGAGCCCCATCGCGCGCAGCGTCTCGGCGACGCGCACACGGCGCTCGCCCGGCGCGACGCCGGCGAGCACGAGCGGCAGCTCCACGTTCTCCTCCGCCGTCAAGTAGGGCACGAGGTGGAAGAACTGGAACACGAATCCGATGCGCTCGCGGCGCACGCGTGCCTGCGCAACGTCGTCGAGGGCGGTCACGTCCTCGCCGTCGAGGCGATATCTGCCCGTGCTCGGGCGGTCGAGGAGACCGAGGATGTTGAGCAGCGTCGACTTGCCCGAGCCGGAGGGCCCCATGATCGACACGTGCTCGCCGCGGGCGACGTGCAGGTCCACGTCCCGCAGCGCATGCACCTGCTGGTCGCCGACCGTGAAGGTGCGCCCGATCGCCTCGAGCTCGATCACCGCCGCGCGACGCTCTGCGGCGCGGCGTCCTCCTCGGGCACGGCGCGTGCGCCCGCGCGGACGCCCTCGCGCGCGACCGACAGGACGACGCGGTCGTCGGGCGACGCGCCCGACCTGACCTCGGTGAACTGCCAGTTCGCGATGCCGGGCTCGAAGCGCCGCTCGTCGAGCACGCCGTCGTCGAAGACCAGCAGCCGGTTGCCTTCGAGCACGGCCTCGGTCGGCACGCGCAGCACGTCGTCGCGCGTCGACAGCACGACCTCGATGTCCGCGCTGTAGCCGATCAGCAGGTCGCGCGTGTCGGCCGGGTCGACGAAGTCGACCTCGACGTCGACGGTGCGGGCCTGCTTCTCGACGTCGAGGACGTACGGCGCGACCCGGCGGACGGCGCCCGCGAACGCCCGTCCGGGGTAGGCGTCGAGCGAGATGCGCGCCGGCAGCCCGGGGTGGACGCCGGCCGCGTCGACCTCGTCGATCGGCGCGCTCACGTAGACGCAGGCCGTATCGATCAGGTCGACGGTCGGGAGCGTCGGGATGCCGACCGGCGACGGCGTGACGAACTCCCCGACCTCTCCGTTGACCTCCGCGATGACGCCCGCGAACGGGGCGTGCAGGATCGTGCGCTCGAGCGCCGCACGTGCGACGTCGATGCGCGCCTGGCTCACGCCGATCGCGGCGTGTGCGGCGTTGCAGGCGGCGCGGCGGGCGGTGGCGTCGGCGACGCCGCGCTCGGTCGTCTCCTCCGCCGCGACGCCCTGCTTGCGCAGGCGGACGAGCCGCTGCGCCTCGCGCTCGGCGACGTCGGCCAATGCGCACGCCTCCTCCGCCCGCGACTGCGTCGCCACGTGCTCGCGCCGAGCGAGCTCGAGCTGGGCCGAGAGATCGTCGTTCCACAGCTCGAGGAGGAGCTGCCCGGCCGTGACGCGGTCGCCTTCGCGCACCTCGAGGCGCTCGATCTGGCCCCCGGTCGCGGGCGCGATCTTCGCCCGCTGGCACGCTTCGACCGTACCGGCGCGCGTGTTCGCGACCGTGCGCTCGACGCGTCCACGCTCGACGGCGGCGAGCGTCACCGCCACGGGCTCCTCGCGCGTCCACCACCAGACCAGCACGGCGGAAGCGACGACCGCCGCACCGAGCACCAGCCACCGCGGCCGCACGCTCACCGGCGGCACGCCCCCCGCCGCGAGCCGATCGCGTCCAGCATCCGATTCGCAACGTGCCTCGGCGCCGCCGATACTGCAACGCCGCGCCGGGGGCGGCCGACCGTCGGTGGCACGATCGTCTCAGACGCCGACCAGAAAGAGGACGATCTCGAACAGGATCAGGACGATGATCGTGAGCTCGAGCAGCTCGGCGCGCGCCGTCGCGGTACGCTGCACGAGCACCTCGTAGATCTCCTGCAGCACCTCGAGCTTCCGCGCGACGCTCTCCTCCCAGACCCGCAGTCCGAGACGCTCCGACGTCCGGGCATAGATCTTGGCGAGGTAGAGGCTGCCGCTCAGCTTGAGCGCGTTGTGCACGCGCTCGACGATGGTGGCGACGTCGAGCCGCATCGCCCCGAGCTCCTGTACGGTACGACGGTACGGGCGGTAGGTGAGCGACAGCCAGCGTCCCGGCTGCGCCGAGAGCCCATAGAAGGATGCGACCAGCGCATCGAGGCGCGCGTCGTAGTGCCGCAGCTCGACGAGCTGGACGTTCAGGAACTCGAGGACGGTCACCGCGTCCGCGTAGTCGCGGTCGATGACGACCGCCACGTTCCAGTCCGTGACGATGAGGTCGTCGGGGTAGTAGCTGAAGCGATTGCCGAGGACGTCGCTGGCCTCCTGCGGGGCGAGCGCGTGCGGCTCGCCGCGCAGGGTCGCGGCCAGGCTGCCTTCCCAGGTCGATACGAGCTCCTCCATCGGCGGCAGCCCGGAAGGGTCGATCTGGACGACGTAGTAGTCCTCGACGAACGCCGGCGCATTGGGCCGGATCACCGCCGGGCCGATGCGGCGTACGAGCGACTCGAGCAGCCCGCGGGCGGTCGCCTCGAGCGCGCCGGTGCCGAGGAGGTGGGCGGTGAGGGCGGGAAGGGAGTCGATGTCGCGCGCGATCTCCCACTGGAGCGCGATGGTCACCGCGCCGATGTCGTGCACCGTCGCGCCGGCGGCCGCCGGGCAGCGCTCGTCGAGCACCGTCACCTCGTGCGTGCCGAGCGGGACGCGCAGCGGAGGCGCCGCGTACGCGACGTAGGCTGGCGCGGCCCGTCGCCGCTCGATCTCGCCGCTCGTTCCCTCCGCCAGGAGCGCGCGCGCCCGGTCGAGGAGGATCTCGTAGCCGACGTCGAAGGAGAACAGAGCTATGAGGCGGCCGTGGATGAGCAACGCGTCCTCGATATCGCGGTTCCGCTCACCTTGTAGCGGCCGCGCCGAGCAGGGCGAAGCGCGGCGGGAGTGCCGAGTGCAGCAGCATCGCGCGGGTGCTACCGTCGCGGCACCGCGAGAGTGGCGGAACTGGCAGACGCACTAGACTTAGGATCTAGCGGGCAACCGTGGGGGTTCGAGTCCCCCCTCTCGCAGTCCTCGGCGCGAGTTGTGGGCGTATAGGCGCTCCGTTACCAACCACGGGCCATGGCGTGGCCGCGCGGTGCGGCTTCCCGCACGCGGCCCGGGGCCCCCGGCGGAGCGTAGATGAAGTTCCAGGTCGAAGAGATCAGCGCCACCCGGCGGAAGCTCGACATCGAGATCCCCGCCGATCGCGTCGCGAGCGAGTTCGAGCGCGCGTTCCGCGACGTCTCGCGTCGCGCGAGCATCCGCGGCTTCCGTCCCGGTCGCGCGCCGCGGGGCGTGATCGAGCGCCACTTCGGCGACGAGATCCGCAACGAGGTGCTGACGAGCCTGGTGCGCGAGGGCTTCAGCTCGGCGATCGAGGAGAGCAAGATCGAGATGATCTCCGAGCCCGAGCTCGACATCGGCAAGCTCGAGCGCAGCGACGCCCTGCGCTTTTCCGCGACCGTGGAAATCCTCCCACCGCTTCCCGTCGTCGACGTCGAAGGACTGTCGGCGACGCGGCCGCGCGCCGCGATCTCCGACGAGGACGTCGACAAGGTGATCGAGCAGCTGAGGCTGCGCCACGCCGACCTGGTGCCGATCGAGGGACGCACCGAGCTCGCGCGCGGCGACTTCGCGACCGTGCAGATCCAGGTCGACGACCAGGGAGCGCCGGTCGAGGCGCTCGGCGTCGAGTCCGCGACGGTCGAGGTCGCGGGCGGACAGCTCCCGCCGGCGCTCGACGAGCGCCTCGCCCTCGCGCGCGTCGGGGAGACGTTCACCGTCGACGCGCCGCCGCCCGACGGCGCGCCGCCCGAGCTCGCCGACAAGGATCTGCGCTATTCGGTCACGGTCAAGTCCATTGCCGAGCGCCGTCTGCCGCCGCTCGACGACGAGTTCGCCAAGGACCACGGAGATTGCGAGACGCTCGACGAGCTCAGGAGGCGCATCCGCGAGCAGCTCGAGCGCGAGGCGGGCCGCCGCGCCGACGCCGTCGTGCGCGAGGCGATCGTCGACCGGATCATCGAGCGCACGCCGCTCGAGGTCCCCGAGTCGTTCGTCGAGCGCCGCATCGAGGGGCTGCTCGGCGAGTTCAAGATGGAGCTGTTCTCGCGTGGGCTGCAGCTCAGCGGTCCCGAGCACGAGGCCGAGGCGCGCGACAAGCTGCGCCCGCGCGCCGAGCGTCAGGTGCGGCGCGACCTGCTGCTTGACGCGATCGCTCGGCAGCTCGGCATCGAGGTCGCCGACGAGGAGCTGGCGGAGCAGATCGGACGCATCGTCGCGTCGGGAGGCAAGCACGCCGATCATCTGCGCGAGCACTACGCGCACGACCACGCACGTGACGCGGTGCGTTCGGAGATGCGACGCGCGAGAGCTCTTGAGCGTCTCGTCGAACGTGCCGATGTGAAGGAGGGAGAGCCGTCCCGCGAGGAGGGCAGGGGGGATTAGTCGTTGCTCGGGGTTTTTGAAACGTCTAGAATCCGCCCATGAAAATGAGCCGAGCTGCGAGGGCCTGATCGGTGATGAACCTGATTCCGATGGTCGTCGAGCAGACGGGTCGCGGCGAGCGCGCCTACGACATCTTCTCGCGTCTCCTCAAGGATCGTATCGTCTTCCTCGGCACCCAGGTGACGGACGAGGTCGCGAACCTGGTGATCGCCCAGATGCTCTTCCTCGAGTCGGAGGACCCGGAGAAGGACATCCACTTCTACATCAACTCGCCCGGCGGCTCCGTGTCCGCCGGCCTCGCCATCTACGACACGATGCAGTACATCCGCCCGCCGGTCTCGACCCTGTGCCTGGGTCAGGCGGCGAGCATGGGAGCCCTGCTCCTCGCCGCCGGCGAGAAGGGCAAGCGCTTCTCCCTGCCCTATGCGCGCATCATGATCCACCAGCCGCTCGGCGGCGCGCAGGGTCAGGCCACCGACATCGACATCCAGGCGCGCGAGATCCTTCGCGTGCGCGAGCAGATCAACAACATCCTCGCCAAGCACACCGGACAGTCGCTGAAGCGTATCGAGAAGGATACGGACCGCGACTTCTTCATGACCAGCAAGCAGGCCGTCGAGTACGGGCTCGTCGACGAGGTGATCGTCGCCCGCTCGGCCAAGCGGGCCTAGGAAGGCGGCCTAGGGGGTTCCATGGCCAAGCACGGTGACGACCGGTCCGGGAACCTGGTCTGCTCTTTCTGCGGGAAGAGCCAGGACGAGGTTCGCAAGCTGATCGCCGGGCCGACCGTCTACATCTGCGACGAGTGCATCGATCTTTGCAACGACATCATCGCCGAGGAGTGCGATCAGGACGAGGGCGTCACCTCGGGCTCGGCGGTGCCGAAGCCGGCCGAGATCAAGAAGGTCCTCGACCAGTACGTGATCGGCCAGGAGCACGCGAAGAAGATCCTCGCCGTCGCCGTCCACAACCACTACAAGCGCATCGACTCGCAGCTCGTCACGGGTGACGTCGAGCTGCAGAAGTCGAACATCATCCTGATCGGACCGACCGGGTCCGGGAAGACGCTGCTCGCGCAGACGCTGGCACGCTTCCTCCAGGTGCCCTTCGCCATCGCGGACGCCACCTCGCTCACCGAGGCCGGCTACGTCGGCGAGGACGTCGAGAACATCATCCTCTCCTTGCTGCAGAACGCCGACTACGACGTCGAGAAGTGCCAGCGCGGCATCGTCTACATCGACGAGATCGACAAGATCGCGCGCAAGGGCGACAACCCGTCGATCACGCGCGACGTCTCCGGCGAGGGCGTGCAGCAGGCGCTCCTCAAGATCATCGAGGGAACGACGGCGTCGGTGCCGCCGAAGGGCGGCCGCAAGCATCCGCAGCAGGAGTTCCTCCAGGTCGACACGACCAACATCCTGTTCATCTGCGGCGGCGCGTTCGTCGGCCTCGAGGACATCATCCGCCGCCGCGTCGGTCTGAAGGCGGTGGGCTTCGGCGCGGAGATCCGCAAGCGCGACGAGCGCAACACGACGGACCTGCTGCGCGAGGTCCAGACGGAGGACCTCCTGAAGTTCGGCCTCATCCCCGAGTTCGTCGGGCGTCTGCCGATGATCGCGACGCTCGAGGAGCTCGACGAGGCCGCGCTCGTCCGGATCCTGCGCGAGCCCAAGAACGCGCTGACCCGGCAGTACGCGAAGCTGTTCGAGATGGAGAACGTCCATCTCAAGTTCACCGACGGAGCCCTGACGGCGATCGCGCGGGAGGCGTTGAAGCGCAAGTCGGGGGCGCGCGGGCTGCGCGCCATCATGGAGAACGTGATGCTCGACATCATGTACGACATCCCGTCCCAGCCGAACATCAAAGAGGTGCTGATCTCCGAAGAGGTCATCACCAGCCGCGAGCAGCCGATCATCCTCTACCAGAAGGCTGCCGAGACGGCGTGAGGAAGAAAACCCTAGATGCTCTTTAGAAACGACAAGGACAAGAAGGACCCGGGCGGCGAAGACCAGCGCGGCGGTCTGCGGGTCCCCCTGCTCCCGCTGCGCGACATCATCGTCTTTCCGCACATGGTGGTCCCCCTGTTCGTCGGCCGCCAGAAGTCCATCCGCGCCCTCGAAGAGGCGATGAACAAGCAGAAGTTCATCCTGCTCGCCGCACAGAAGGACGCGAAGACCAACGAGCCGTCCGAGGGCGACATCTACAACGTCGGCACCCTCGGCACGGTGGTGCAGCTCCTCCGTCTGCCCGATGGCACCGTCAAGGTGCTGGTCGAGGGCAAGAAGCGGGCACGCATCGCCCGCTACGTCCCGAACCAGGAGTTCTTCCTGGTCGAGGTCGAGGAGATCGAGGAGACCTGCGAGGGCACGACCGAGGTCGAGGCGCTGATCCGCAGCGTCAACTCGACCTTCGAGAACTACGTCAAGCTCAACAAGAAGATCCCACCCGAGATGATCATGTCGGTCGCGTCGATCACCGATCCGGCGCGTCTGGCCGACACCATCGTCGCCCACCTCGGGATCAAGCTGGAGGACAAGGAGGCCCTGCTCGAGACCTTCGACCCCGCCGCGCGGCTGGAGAAGGTGCTCGGCTACATGCGGTCCGAGATCGAGATCCTCGAGGTCGAGAAGCGCATCCGTACTCGCGTCAAGAAGCAGATGGAGAAGACGCAGAAGGAGTACTACCTCAACGAGCAGATGCGCGCGATCCAGAAGGAGCTCGGTGAGAAGGACGAGTTCAAGAACGAGATCCAAGAGCTCGAGGAGAAGATCAAAGCGCGCAAGATGAGCCCCGAGGCGCAGGAGAAGGCCGAGAAGGAGCTCAAGAAGCTGAAGATGATGTCGCCGATGTCCGCGGAGGCGACGGTCGTACGCAACTACATCGACTGGCTGATCTCGCTGCCGTGGGGCGAGTACACCGACGACAAGCTCGACATCGGCGAGGCGGAGAAGATCCTCGAGGACGACCACTACGGCCTCGAGAAGGTCAAGCAGCGGATTCTCGAGTACCTCGCCGTCGGCAGCCTGGTCGGCGAGATCAAGGGGCCGATCCTCTGCCTCGTCGGTCCTCCGGGCGTCGGCAAGACGTCGCTCGGCAAGTCGATCGCCCGCGCGACGGGACGCAAGTTCGTGCGCGTGTCGCTCGGCGGCGTGCGCGACGAAGCCGAGATCCGCGGCCACCGCCGCACCTACATCGGCGCGCTGCCCGGCAAGATCATCCAGTCGATGAAGAAGGCGGGCTCGAACAACCCCGTCTTCCTGCTCGACGAGGTCGACAAGATGTCGACCGACTTCCGCGGTGATCCGTCGTCGGCGCTGCTCGAGGTGCTCGACCCCGAGCAGAACACGACTTTCAACGACCATTACCTCGACGTCGACTACGACCTGTCGAAGGTGATGTTCATCACCACCGCGAACAACCTCGAGCGCATCCCGCGGCCGCTGCAGGACCGCATGGAGATCATCCGCATCGCCGGGTACACGGAGCTCGAGAAGCTCAACATCGCGAAGAAGTACCTGGTGCCGAAGGTCCGCGACGCGAACGGGTTGAAGGAGAGCAACATCGAGTTCTCCGACAACGCCATCCTGGGGCTGATCCGGCACTACACCAAGGAAGCCGGCGTCCGGAACCTCGAGCGCGAGCTCGCCTCGCTCTGCCGCAAGGTGGTGGTCGAGGTGGTGAAGGGCGATCGCGACGCCCACATCCTGATCAACTCGAAGAGCCTCTCGAAGTACCTGGGCCCGGAGAAGTTCCGCTACGGGCGCGCCGAGCAGGAAGCGCGCATCGGCGTGACGACGGGTCTGGCCTGGACGGACCTCGGCGGCGAGCTGCTGGCGACCGAGGTTGCGGTCGTGCCCGGCAAGGGCAAGCTGACGATCACCGGCCGCCTCGGTGAGGTCATGCAGGAGTCGGCGCAAGCGGCGATGAGCTACGTCCGCTCACGCGCGGACGACCTCGGCCTCGAGCGCGACTTCTACCAGAAGATCGACATCCACATTCACGTGCCCGAGGGCGCGACGCCGAAGGACGGCCCCTCGGCCGGCATCACGCTCGCGACCTCGCTCGTGTCCGCGATCACGCGGATTCCCGTGCGCTTCGACCTCGCAATGACGGGCGAGGTGACGCTGCGTGGCCGCGTGCTGCCGATCGGCGGCCTCAAGGAGAAGGTCCTGGCGGCGCACCGGGGCGGGATCAAGCACATCCTGATCCCGGCGGAGAACGAGAAGGACATCAGCGAGATCCCGCCTTCCATCCTGAAGACGGTGACGATCGAGATGGTCGAGCACATGGACCAGGTCCTGCGCAAAGCGCTCGTCCTGGACGACCCCGAGAACTTCCTCAAGAAGCCCGCAGAGCTTGGTGAGCGTTTCCCCGAGCCGACGGCGCCGACGACGGACGTCGTCACGCATTGAGGTCCG
>JBFMAS010000308.1:0-7535 GCA_040755575.1 Thermodesulfobacteriota bacterium | reverse complement strand
TCGAGCGCCGCGTCCGCGCCGTCGACGCCCAGCAGGGCGACCGCGCGCGCGGGCAGCGCCGGCGTCAAGCGCAGATGGGCGCGCGTGATGACGGCCAGCGTGCCCTCGCTGCCGGCGAGCAAGGACGCGAGGTGGTAGCCCGCGTTGTCCTTGCGAAGCGCCGGAACTCGTCCGATCACCGATCCGTCGGCGAGGACCGCCTCGAGGCCGATCACCTGCTCGGCCATCATGCCGTAGCGCAGCACGTGGACGCCGCCCGCGTTGGTCGCGATCATGCCGCCGATCGTGCACGTGTCGCGCGGCCCGATGTCGACGCCGAAGCCGAAGCCCGCCTCGCGCGCCGCCTGCTGGACGCGAGCGAGCGTCGCGCCCGCGCCGACCACGACCTCGCCGGCAGCGCGATCGACGGCGCAATCGCCGACGAGCCCCGTCGTGCTCAGCACCACCTCGCCGTCGCGCGGGACGCTGCCGCCGACGAGCCCCGTGTTCCCGCCCTGCGGGACGACCGCCATCGCGGCGTCGGCGCAGGCCCGCAGCACGGCGGCGACCTGCGCGCCGGTGCGCGGGCGGACGACTGCCGATGCGCGGCCATGGAAGCGGCGCGTCCAGTCCGTCTCGTAGGAGGCCTTCAGGTCGGGATCCGTGAGGAGGTCGTGCTCGCCCAGCACACGCACGAGCGTCGCGTGCAGGTCGCGGGGAAGCTCACCCTCACGCTTCGCGGGCATGCGTCGCGATGTTGCTCCGTCGCCGCGGCGGTCGCAACGCCCGCGCGCTCACGAGCCGGCAGGGCGCCGCAGCGACGGCATCCGGAGATCGCTCAGCGCGTAGACGACGCCGCCGCCGAGGCCGCCCACCGCGGCGACCGTCCACCACAGGAGCCCGAGCGCGATGGCGTCGTCGGGGCTCACCCCGCCGTACGGCAGCAGCGCGGCATAGGCGGCCTCGCGCAGGCCGAAGCCGCCGATCGTGAACGGCAGCGCGGCCGCGAGCGCGACGAGGGGGTGGTACATCGCGACGAAGCCGAACGGCACGTAAAGGCCGAGCGCGTCGGTGAGCAGCTTCTGGCTCACGATCTGCAGGACGTGCACGCCCAGCGACAGGCCCGCCGCGCTCGCCAGCAGCAGCGGGTCGCGAAAGAACGGCAGCAGGTCCTCCTCGACGAGCCGCCGCCAGCGCTGTTCCGGAGGCAGCAGGCGGACCAGGAAGGGGATCGAGAACCATCCCGCCGTCAAGCTCAAACAGATTGCGAGGACGCCGATCTCGAGGCCGATCGGCAGATCCGCGTTCGGCCCGAGCAGGGCCACGGCGGCGACCGCGGCCAGCATGACGAGGCCGATCAGGCGGTCGAACAGCACGCTCGAGAACGCGGCGGCGCGTCCGGGGGGCCGGTTGCCGAGGTAGAGGGCGCGCGACGCGTCGGAGCCGATCGTGCTCGGCACGACGAGCCCGAAGAACATGCCGATCGCGTAGAACTGGAGGCTTTCGGTGAAGTCGACGCCGAAGCCGACGCCGCGCGCGAGGTTGCGCCAGCGCAGCGCGCTCACCAGCTGGCTCGCCAGGTAGAAGACGAACGCCGCGAAGAAGAAGCCCGGCGTCGCGCGCAGGCAGAGCCGCAGGATGGCGCCGAGGTCGAAGCGCGTGAACAGCAGCCCGAGCAGGCCGGCGCTCACCGCCACGCGCAGCCAGGTCTTCAGCCTGCCGCGCGCAGCCTGACCGTCGCTCTTCCGCCGGGTGTTGCTCACGTCGTTCCAGGCCGGACGCCGTCCGGCTGCACCTCAGCGCAGCGGACGGAAGAAGGCGCGGATGTCGTCGACGAGCGCCTCGGGCTCCTCCATCGCGGCGAAGTGCCCGCCCGACGGAAAGCGCGTCCATCGCTGCACGTTGTACATCTTCTCCACCCACGCGCGCGGCGGGCGGACGATCTCCTTCGGGAAGATCGCGCAGCCGGTGGGCACCTCGACGCGGAAGTCCCTCGGCGGAAACTTCCCGGCGCGCATGGTCTCGCAGTAGAGACGCACCGAGGAGTTGGCGGTCTCGGTCGCCCAGTAGAACATGACGTTGGTCAGCAGCTCGTCCTTCGTGAAGCGCGCGAACGGATCGCCGCCGCAGTCGCTCCACGAGTGGAACTTCTCGAGGATCCAGGCGGCGAGACCGGCCGGCGAGTCGTTGAGCGCGTACGACAGCGTCTGCGGCTTGGTGCCCTGGATCTGCTGGTAGGCGGTCTCGTCCTTGAGGAACTGCGCCATCTCCATCAGCGCGGGCAGCTCGTCCTCGCTCGTCCCCTCGATCGGGTTGTCGGGGTTCGGCGGGAAGGCGATCACCATGTTGAGGTGGATGCCGATCGTCTGCGCGGGGTGGCGGTAGCCGAGGTAGGTGGTCACCATCGCGCCCCAGTCGCCGCCCTGTGCGCCGAAGCGCTCGTAGCCGAGGCCGCGCATGAGCTCCGCCCAGAGCGCCGCGATGCGCTCGGGCTCCATGCCGGGCTCCGTCGGGTGGTCGGAGAAGCCGTAGCCCGGCATCGACGGGCAGACGACGTGGAACGCATCGGCGGGATCACCGCCGTGCTTCGCGGGGTCGCTGAGCGGACCGATGATCTTCTGGAACTCGCTGATCGAGCCCGGCCAGCCGTGCGTGATGACGAGCGGCAGCGGGCTCGGTCCGACGCCGCGCTCGTGGATGAGGTGGATCTTCAAGCCGCCGACCGTGGCGCGGAACTGCTGGAAGCCGTTCAGCCGCGCCTCGGCCGCGCGCCAGTCGAAGCGGTCGCGCCAGTAGGCGACGAGCTCGCGTACGGCGCCGAGGTTCGCGCCGTAGCCCCAGCCGGAGCCGGGGATCTCGTCGGGGAAGCGCGTGCGCGCGAGACGCTCGCGCAGGTCCGTCAAGACGGAATCCGGGACGGCGATGCGATAGGGCTCGATCTCCATCCGCACAGGGCTGTCACGCGCGGACGGCGAACTCAAGCCGGTGTGCGTCAGCCGCCACGCCGGCGTTCGAGGCCCGGCATGATCGCCTGGAAGAACGCGTTCTGGATCAGGTTGACGACGATCTCCCAGGTGCTCGTCTCCGGGTTCTCGATCGGACCGGACAGGTCGGTGCGGGTCGCGACCTCGTCGCGCGGCGTGTTCTCGAGCAGCTCTCCGACGCCGCCGACGATGCCCTCGTACGCCTTCTGGAAGATGCTCTCGCCGGCGTCCTGCTGCGTGTCGTAGACGTCCAGGTCCGCGAACAGCGGCTTCGCGTATCCCTCGACGCGTCCTTCCTTGACGGCCACCTCACCGTAGAACGACAAGCGCCCCGCCTTGACGTCGAAGCCGCCGGTCGCGCGCAGCAGGTCGTTCATCGTCGTCATGTCGACGTCGCGGATCTCTATCAGGCTCTCGAACTCGGTGCGCTCGTCGGTCGGCTGGAAGGTCACACGCACGTCGGCGCTGCCGGTGCCCATCGGCGCACCCTTCAGCTCGGCGCGGCCCGGCTCCCCGCTCTTCTGGTTGGTGAAGTCGCGCACCGTGACGTCGAGGCCGGTGACGAAGACGCGGTAGTCCGGCTCGGCCTCGCGGTTCACGTAGCCGAGCTCGGCGTCGGCGATGCGCAGCGTGTCGACGCGCACCACGGTCTCCGGCCGCGTCTCGGGGTCGGTCGTCTCTCGCGCAACCTTGGTCGCCACCCGGTCGCCGCGGGCAGCGGCGGCACCTTCGCGCACGTAGTCGGCTCGCACGCCGTCGATCCGCACGTCGTCGAGCTCGACCACCCGCTTCTTCGGCCCGTACTCGACCTGACCCGCGGCGGAGAGCGTGCCACCGCGAAGCTGCACGGCGTAGTGCTTCGCGAGCGGCGTCAGCTTCTCGAGCGGCATGTCCTCGATCGACACGTCGCCCTTCACGGCGGCGAACGGCTCGGCGAGGAAGTCCGCGTCGCCCGAGAAGTCGACCGCGCCTTCGCCGAAGACGGTGGCGTCGAGCTCGAGCGACGACGGGTACGCCTCCTTCTCCTCGACGTTGCGGATGTTGCGCGCGACGAAGTCGAGCCGGTCGATCCGGATCGGGCCCAGGTCGCTGCCGTCGTCGTACGTGATCTTGCCGTTCTCGATGCGCAGCAGGTTGACCTCGAGCGGGTAGATCTCCCGCGCCGCCTGCTGCCAGCCGCGCTCCTCGAGGTCGCGCTCGTCGCGCACCTCGTCGCGCGCCTGCTGCAGGTTCAAGAACAGCTCCGGGGAGTCGAACGCGAAGTCCGCCACCAAGTCGCCGCTCAGCAGAGCGCCCCATTGCACGCTCGCGGTGAGCGCCGGCAGGCGCGCGACCGGCGGATCTGGGTAGGCGTCCTGCGTCAGCACGACGTTCTCCAGGTCGAGCGACAGGCCGATCGGGTGCAGGTCGAGCGCGCCGATGCGCACCTCGTAGCCCTCGAGCGCCGCGTTCACGCGCTGCTCCATGCTGCGGCGGAGCGGCTCCTCGATCACGTACGCGGCGACGAACGCCGCGAGCACGATCAGCAGCAGCAGGCCGATCGCGACGCTCGTCCAGGGACGGCAGCGGAGGAAGGAGCCGCTGCGGCGTCGCACGCCGGGCGCGCCGGCCGCGGCGCGCGGCGCGCGTGGAGGCGCACCGGGAAGGCGCTCGACGTGTTCCATGCCGGACTCCGGTCCAAGAGGCATGCCACCGGGCGGGGCTCGTGGAATGGAACTTGCGGCCCGCGAGCGGAATATCGTCCACAGCGAGGGAAGCGAGATGAGAAGCTTTGCAATGAACGCGATCGTGGCCTTGGCGCTGGCCGCTGCGCTGGTCGCCGGCGGCTCGGCGTGGGCCGAGGACAAGCCGTCCGACGCCTCGCCGCCGACCGACGTGTCGGCGCCTCCGCCCGGCGGCGAGGATCAGCAGATGTACCAGTTCTACGCCGGCAACACGCCGGGCGACACGGGCAGCTTCGACGGCAAGATCGTCTGCCTGCGGTCCGACCGCGCCTTCGCCACCGCCCCCAGCGAGGAGTGCGGCGACAGCAACCGGATCTTCGCGCTCGACCTCGAAGACGTCGACCTGACGCAGCCGCTGCTCGCCGGCAGCAAGCAGGTCGAGCGCCAGCTCAAGGACATGCTCGGCCGCGACGTGACGGTGCAGGGCCGGTACTACGAGTCCACCGGCATGATCCTCGCCGGCAACATCATGCCGCGCGACTGACGCGACGAGCCGCCGCGGGCGGGTGCGCGGGATCGGCGCGCGACGATTGTAGAAGTTGCCGCGTCAGCCGAGCAGGGCGCGGCTCGTCTGGTAGGTGAGGAAGCTCGCGAGCCAGGCGAGCGCGAGCATGTAGGAGAACGCGAGCGCGGGCCACTTCCAGCTTCCCGTCTCGCGCGCCATGACGACGATGGTCGAGGTGCACTGCAGCGCGAAGACGAAGAACACCAGCAGCGACAGGGCGGTCGGCAGCGTGAACAGCCGCTCGCCGGTCGCCGGGTCGACGTCTGCGACGATCGCGTCGCGCAAGCCGGTGAAGTCCTCCGAATCCCCCACCGCGTAGATCTGGGCGAGCGTCGCGACGATCACCTCGCGCGCCGCCAGGCTCGCGACGAGCCCGACGCCGATCTTCCAGTCGAAGCCGAGCGGCTCGATCGCGGGCTCGATCGCGTGCCCGACCCGTGCCGCAACGCTCGCTCGAAGGTCCGCCTGCGCCTGCGCTTCCGCCGTCCGCGTCGGGTCTTCGGGCGCCGACGGAAAGTTGAGCAGCACCCAGAGCACGACCGACGTCGCAAGGATGATGGTGCCCGCGCGCTTGACGAACGCACTCGCGCTGCCCCACACCTGGCGTGCGAGCAGGCGAAGCGTCGGCAGCCGGTAGGGCGGCAGCTCCATGTAGAAGACCGAGATCGTGCCGCGCAGCAGCGTCGAGTTGAGCAGCGCCGCCGAGCCGAGCGCCGTCGCGGCGCCGAGCAGGTAGAGCGCGAACATCGTCAGCCCCTGCGCGCCGATCGGGCCGAGGAGGGGGGTCGCGGGAACGAACGCCGCGATCAGCAGCGTGTACACCGGCAGGCGCGCGGAGCAGGTCATGAACGGCGCCACCAGGATCGTCGCCAGCCGCTCCCGCGGCGACGCGATCGTCCGCGCCGCCATGATGCCGGGCACGGCGCACGCGTAGCACGACAGCAGCGGCACGAAGCTCCGTCCCTGCAGCCCGGCCCAGCCCATCACGCGGTCGACGACGAAGGCGGCGCGCGCCATGTACCCGACGTCGGTCAGGACGTGCAGGAAGGTGAACAGGATCAAGATCTGCGGCAGGAAGATCAGCACCGAGCCGACGCCGGCCAGGATTCCGTCGGCCCACAGGTCGGTGAGCCAGCCCGCGGGCAGGAAGTCGTGCGACAGGGCGCCGAGCCGTGCGAACAGCGCGTCGATCGCGTCCATCGCCGGTACGGCCCACGAGAAGATGCTCTGGAACAGCAGCAGCATGACGAGCGCGAACACCGCGATGCCGGCGACCGGGTGCAGCAGCACGCGGTCGATGCGGTCGGTGCGCGAATCGGGCTCGAGCGCCGCGACGCCGATCTCACGGCACGTCTGGTCGACCCACGCGAAGCGCTGCGCGGCGTCGTTGGCCGGCGGCAGGGCGGCGCGACGCGGCCAGCTCTCGGGTGTCTCGAGGAACTTCCTCAGCTGGTCGATGCCGACGCCGCGATGTCCGACCACGCCGACGACGTGGACGCCGAGGATGCGCGACAGGCGCATCAGGTCGAGGCGCCCGCCGCGCGCCTTCGCTTCGTCGATCATGGTCACGACGAGCAGCGTCGGCAGGCCGCGCTTCAGCACCTCGCGGACGAGGCCGAGGCCGCGCTGCAGCGTGGTCGCGTCGGCCACGACGAGCAGCGCGTCGGGGATCGGCTCGTCGGCGACGCGGCCCGCGAGCACGTCGGCGACGATGCGCTCGTCGGGGGTCTCGCCTTCGAGGCAGTAGGTGCCCGGCAGGTCCAGGATGCGCACGTCGCGGAGCGCGCCGACCAGCCTGCCGACGCGGCGCTCGACGGTGACGCCGGGGTAGTTGCCGACGCGCGCGTGCGAGCCGGTCAGCGCATTGAACAGCGTCGTCTTGCCGGTGTTCGGCGAGCCGACGAGCGCGATGCGGACGCTGCCGGTCGCGAGCGCGGGTGCGACGCTCACGCCGTGCTCGCGGCGGCGTCCGGCGCCGGCTCGACGCGCAGCACGGCGAGCTGCGCGACGCGCAGGCACAGCCGGTAGCCGCGGAGCTCGATCTCGACCGGGTCGCCCAGCGGCGCGCGGCGCCGGATGACGAGCGGGGTGCCGGGGACGAAGCCGAGGTCCTGGAGGCGCCGCGGGATCTCCTCTCCGGGGCGCGGCGAGACCAGACGCGCGAGGCGCCCGGGAGGCAGCTCGTTGAGCGGCATGCTGGCCACTCAGGCCCCCGCGCTCGCTCCGAAGTTGATTCGCAATTTCATTCGAACCTGCAGGTAAGGCCCACGTCCGCGGGTGTCAAACCCGGGCCGCGCCGGCAGGAACCGGCGCGGCTCGGGGCCGCTCAGGGCGCCACGTGGG
>JBFMAS010000307.1:0-7666 GCA_040755575.1 Thermodesulfobacteriota bacterium | reverse complement strand
GGCTGCTGCAGCGGGCGCCGCGGCCGCGGCGCCGTCGCCGCCCTTGAAGCGCGACGGGAAGTCGGGTCCGAAGGTCTTGTCCGGGTGCAGCTCCCGGGCCCGGGCCAGCAGCACCTCCTCGCTCTCCGGGATGTTCGGGTTCGGGACGCAGCAGTCGACCGGGCAGACCGCCGCGCACGCCTCGTGATCGTAGAACCCGACGCACTCGGTACACTTGTCCGGAACGATGTAGAAGATCTCGTTGCTCAGCGCGGGGTGCTTCTGCCCCTGCCAGTCGTACTCGATGCCCCCCTGGTAGATCGCCGTGTTCGGACACTCCGGCTCGCAGGCACCGCAGTTGATGCACTCGTCGGTAATCATCGTCGCCATTGCGACCGATCCTCCAGCCTCCGGCGGCTTCGAAACCCGTCCTGCCGCGCGACACCCCGCCGCGGGATGCCGACATCAAACGAAGAGCCTTACAAACTCTCCGCTCGGGTGACAAGGCGACCGTTTTGCATGGCAGAGCGCACGCACGCGCCTGCCCGGCCCGGGAGAGGGGCGACGCGGCGCACGAAAAGGCGCGGGCCGGCTTGTCACGACGGCAGAGGTATGTAATCCTCGGCCGATCGGTTTGAATCCTTGTTTTACAAGGATCGACGAACGGGACAGACAGAGGGAGGAGGTGACACGATGCGGAAGTTGATCGAGGCGGGGGCCATTGCGGCCGGACTTCTCATGTTGGTGTCGGCTGGGACGGGCTGCGCGGGCGGTCAGAAGGGCCCGAGCCCGGCCGAGCAGGCCGCGAGCCGCGCCGAGGCGGCGGCGTCGCGCGCCGAGGCGGCCGCGACGCGTGCGCAGCAGGCGGCGGATCGCGCCGAGGCTGCGGCGTCGAAGGCCGAGGCGATTTTCCAGAAGAACATGCGCAAGTAGTACCTGCGCATTCTGGGAAGCAGTCGGAGGCGGCGACCTCGGGGCCAACCCAGGTCGCCGCTCGCATCTGTGGCGCGGGGCGCGCCGCGCGTCGGGTGCGCTACTCGAGGGAGCGGAGCGCCCGCGCGATCGCGTCGAAGCCTCGCGCGAGGTTCTCGCGCGACGTCGCGTACGACAGGCGGATGTGCTCCGGCGCGGCGAAGTCGTCGCCGGCGACGAGTGCGACGCGCGCCTCGGCGAGCAGGAACGCGCACACGCGCTGCGCGTTGCCGAGCGGCTCGCCGCGCCAGCGTCGCGCGAACAGCGCCGACACGTCCGGGAAGGCGTAGAACGCGCCCGCGGGCTTGACGCAGGTGACGCCCGGCAGGTCGGAGAAGCGCTGCATGACGTAGTCGCGCCGCCAGCGGAACTCGTCGACCATCGTCGGCAGCTCGTCCTGCGGACCCGCGAGCGCCTCCGCCGCGGCCGCCTGCACGATCGCGGTCGGGTTCGAGGTGCACTGCCCCTGGATGGTCGCCATCGCCTTGACCACGTCGGCCGGTGCCGCCGCGTAGCCCAGGCGCCACCCCGTCATCGCGTACGTCTTCGACACCGAGTTGACGACCACGGTCCTCGGGCGCAGCTCGGGCGCGATGCGCAGCAGGTGCGGCGGGCGCGCGTCGTCGAAGTAGAGCATCTCGTAGACGTCGTCGACGATGACGCCGACGTCGGGATACGCGAGCAGCACCTCGGCGAGCCCGCGCAGCTCGCTCTCCTGATAGGCGGCACCGGTCGGGTTCGAGGGGCTGTTCAGCACCACGCCGCGCGTCCGTGGCCCGAGCGCCGCGGCGAGCTGCTCCGGACGCAGCTTGAAGCCCTGCGACGCCGGCGCGTGCACGACCACCGGCGTCGCGCCCGCGAGCACCAGCATGTCCTGGTAGCTCACCCAGAACGGCGCCGGCAGGACGACCTCGTCGCCGTGCCCGAACAGCGCCTGGAACGCGTTGTACAGCGTGTGCTTGCCGCCGCAGCTGACGATCGTCTCCTCGACCGAGTACTCGAGGCCGTTCACCCGCGCGAGCTTCGCGACGACCGCCTCGCGCACCTCCTTCGTCCCCGCGACCGGCGTGTACTTCGTCATGCCCGCCTCGAGCGCGCGGATCGCCGCGTCCTTGATCCGCTGCGGGGTGTCGAAGTCGGGCTCGCCGGCGCCGAAGTCGATCACCTCGACGCCGCTCGCGCGCAGGCGTGCGACCTCGGCGGTGACCGCGAGCGTCGCAGACGGCTTGATCAGCTTGGTGCGCGAGGAGAGGCGCATCCTAGCCTCGCGAGCGGGCCGTGCCGGGCTCCGTGGTCTTGAGGCGCTCGGCGAAGCGCTCGAGGACGAAATCCGGCACCAGGTTGCGCACGTCGCCGCCGAAGGTCGCGACCTCCTTCACGAGCCGCGAGCTCGTGTAGAAGTACTGCTCGCCCGCCATCATGAAGACGGTCTCGATCTTGGGCTTCAGGTGCCGGTTCATCATCGTCATCTGGAACTCGTACTCGAAGTCCGACACGGCGCGCAGACCGCGGATCAGCACGCGCGCGCCGATCCGCTCAGCATAGTCGACGAGCAGACCGGTGAAAGAGTCGGCGATTACACGATCGCCGACGTCGCGCAGCGCCCGGCGGATCATCTCGACGCGTTCCGCCGGGGTGAACATCGCCGCGTCCTTGTTCGGGTTGTACGCGACCGCCACGGTGACGCGCGGGAAGACGTGCAGCGCGCGCCGGATGATGTCGATGTGGCCGTTGGTGATGGGGTCGAACGAGCCCGGATAGACGGCCATCGGCGCGTCCTGCGGTGCGGACGGAGCCCGCGCCGGCCTGCCGGCGGGGCGCTTAGGGGTGCGCATGTGCGGGAACCTCAGGGCGGTCGTCGCGCCGCGCCGTGGCCCGCAGCAGCGTCAGGGTGCTGTCGCCGCACGGACGCTCGAGCTCGCGCGCGAGCGCGTTCGGCCAGGTGAGCCGCTCGGTGCGAGCGTGCTCGACCAGGATGAGACCGTCGGCGGCGACGATGCCGTGCGCGACGAGAGCCTCGAGCGCACGCTCCGCCAGCCCCGAGCGGTAGGGAGGATCGACCAGGACGAGGTCGAACGGCGCCTCGGCGGCGAGCCGCGCAAGCGCCCGCTCGACCGGCTCGACCATCACCCGGGCACGGTCTGCCAGGTCCGTCTGCCGGAGGTTGGCCTCGAGGACGCGGGCGACGTCGCGGTCGTGCTCCACGGCGACGAGCTCGCGCGCGCCGCGCGACAGCGCTTCGATCCCGAGGGCGCCGGTGCCGGCGAACAGGTCGAGCACGCGTGCACCGTCGATTGCGCCGCGGTGCTCGAGTATGCCAAAGGCGGACTCGCGAAGCCGCGCACCGCTCGGTCGCACGCGCAAGCCAGGAGGCACGCGCAGCCGCCGGCCTTTGGCCGTACCTGCGATCACGCGCATCGACCCGTACCGACAGGCTGCACGTGGCGCTGTTTGGCAGAACACCATCGGAGGCGCAAGGAAACGGAATGCTGTGGGCGGTCGTACCGGCGAAGCTCGGCGCTGCGGTGAAGACGCGCCTCGGCGCGGCTCTGACGCCGGCGCAGCGCCACGAGCTCGCGCAGGCGATGCTGTCGGACGTGCTCGACGCGCTCGCGGCCGTACCGGCCCTCGCCGGCACGGCCGTCGTCACGCGCGACGGCGCCGTCGAGAGCCTCGCTGCACGGCGCGGCGCGACGACGCTGCGCGAGACGGCCGGCGGCGGGCTCAACGCGGCGGTCGCGGAAGGCATCGTGCGCTGCCGGTCGCGCGGTGCGAGCGGCGTCGTCGTGGTGATGGGCGACCTGCCCTGCCTCGACGCTCGCCAGGTCGCGCGCGCGCTCGAGCTCCTGCCCGCGCGCGGCGCGCTCGCGGTGCCGTCGCTCGACGGCAGCGGCACCAACGTGCTGGCCCTGCGACCGCCCGACGTGCTGCCGGAGACGCACTTCGGGCCGGGCAGCCTCGAGCTGCATCGCGCCGCGGCCGCGGCGCGCGGCGTGGACCTCGTGACCAGCGTTCTGCCGGGCGCGGCGCTCGACGTCGACACCGTCGCCGACCTCGAGCTTCTCGCCCGCAACCCGGCGTGTGGCCGCGCGACGCGCGGCGTGCTCGGAAGCTTCGCCGGCACGGGCCTCGCCGTCCGCGAAGTCTGACGCGGAACCGGTGCGCGGCCGGTCGCCGCGCGAGGGTGCTACTTCTTCTGCTCCATCGGCTTGCCACAGCACTGCAGGTCGCCGGTCCCCGCCTTGGTGACGATGAACTGCGCGCCGCACTGCGTGCAGACGTAGATCTTTCCGAGCTGACTGGGCATGGACTCTCCTCGCAGGGAAGTTGTGCGGATCTCTTTCGCCGGACGGGGCGCCACGCGCAAGCCGGGCGCGCCTCAGCGGTTCTCGAACCGCGGCCGGCGCTTCTCGCGGAAGCTCGCGATGCCCTCGTCGCGGTCGTGCGTCGCTTGCAGCAGGACGTAGAGGTCGCCCTCGAGACGGAGTCCCTCGGCGAGCGGCAGGTCGAACGCGGCGAGCATCGCCTCCTTGGCGAGGCGCTGCGCGATCGGGCCGCGCTCGGCGAGGCGCGAGGCGAGGCGGGCCCCCTCGGCGAACAGGCTGCGAGACGGCACGAGGCGGTGGACGAGGCCGATCTGCAGCGCGCGCGTCGACGCGACGGGCTCTGCCAGGAGCAGCATGTGGAGCGCGCGCGCCGCTCCCACGACGCGCGGCAGCCGCTGCGTGCCGCCGTGGCGGGGCAGCGTGCCCCGCGCGATCTGCGTCAAGCCAAGGCGGGCGCGCGGCGCCGCCAGCCGGAGATCGCAGGCCAGCGCGAGCTCGAGGCCGGCGTCGAGCGCGTCCCCCTGCAGCAGGCAGACGACCGGGACGCGCAGAGCCGCGACCGCCGCGATGCCGTCCGCGACGGCTCCCGCGGGCGACGACGGCACGTCGCTCTCGCGGCAGAATGCCGCGCCGCGCGCCCGCAGCACGACGACGCGAACGTCCTCGTCGAGATCGATCTCGGCCGCGGCCCCGGCGAGCTCCGCGTGCAGCTCGGGCGTCAAGCAAGGCCCGTCGGCGCCGCCGACGAGCGTCAGCGAGCACACCGCCCCCTCGCGCGCGACCTCGACCGCGCCGTGCGCGGCGCGCCGGGCGGGTCGGGACATCAGCGCCCCGCGGCGAGCTGCTCGCGGAGCTCCTTGCGCAGGATCTTGCCGAGCGGATTGCGCGGCAGCTCCGGCACGAGCCTGATGACCTCCGGCTTCTTGAAGCTCGCGAGCCGCGAGCGGCAGTACTCGGAGAGCTCCTCCGGCGTCGTCGTCGTGCCGGGCCGCAGCACGACCGCCGCCGCCACGATCTGTCCCCACTCGACGCTCGGCAGTCCGAGCACCGCGACCTCCTCGACCGCGCCGTGCCCCTGCAGGATCGACTCCACCTCCGCCGGTGCGATGTTCTCGCCGCCGCGGATGATCATGTCGTCCTGCCGCCCGACCAGGAAGACGTAGCCGTCGTCGTCGACGTAGCCGAGGTCGCGCGTGTGCAGGAAGCCGTCCGGCTCGAGGCGCGCGCCGCCCTCGACGTCGCCCGCGTAGCCCTTCATCACGCGCGGCGTGCGCACCAGGATCTCGCCCGTCTGGTTCGGCGCGACCTCCCTGCCCTCCTCGTCGACCACCTTGATCTCGACGTCGGGCAGCGGCCGGCCGATCGAGTGCAGCCGGCGCAGGACGATCTCGTCTGCGGCCGCGTCGCCGGTCAGCCGGTGGTCTTCGGGGCCGAGGACGGTGAGCGTCGACGTGGTCTCCGTCTGGCCGAACGCGTTCACGAAGCCGCAGGTGCGCGGGAACGACTCGAGCGCGCGCCGGATCACCGGGAACGGCATCGGCGCGCCGCCGTACGACAGGTTCGTCAGGCTCGACAGGTCGGTGCCGGCGAGGCGCGGGTGATCGAGGATCTGCTTCAGCATCGTCGGCACGACGAACGCGTGCGTCACGCGCTCGCGCTCGACCGCGGCGAGCCACTCGCCGGCGTCGAACTGGCTCAGCAAGACCAGCTTCCGGCCCGCCCAGACCGAGGTCATGATGTTGGTCGCGCCCGCGATGTGGTAGAGCGGCACGCACAGCAGCGCCGTCCCGCGCGGCTCACCGTCGGCCATCTCCACCGTGCCGACGACGTAGGCCGTGAAGTCGCCGAAGCTCAGCATGACGCCCTTCGGCAGCGACGTCGTGCCGCTCGTGTACATCAGCACCGAGGTGTCCGATTCGTCGACCTCCGCGTCCTCCACGTCCTCGTCCGCGCCGGCGATCAGCGACTCGACCGTGTCGCCGCCGTCGCCGTCGATCGCGACGCGCTGCATCTCGCGCGGCAGCTTGTCGTCGAGCTGCTCGAGCAGCGGCGCATAGCGCTCGCCGTAGACCAGCACGCGCGGCTGCGCCTTGCCGATCATGTGCTCGAGCTCGTGCAGCTTGGCGCGGTAATTGAGCGGGACGAACGTCGCCCCCGCGGTCGCCGCCGCGTAGTAGCACTCGACGTAGCGGTGCGAGTTGGTCGCCAGCACAGCGATGCTCGAGCCGCGGCCGACGCCGCGAGCGCCGAGCGCACGCGCGAGGCGACGGACGCGAGACAGCGTCTCGGCGTAGGTCGCGCGGTGCTCGCCGTACACCAGGATCTCCTGATCGCCGAACATCGACGCGGGAATGGAAAGGAAGTTGGCGGTGTTCATCTCTCCGACGGTCCTAGCGCGGAGCCGATGCGCCGCTCAAGCCGGATGCCGGCCGCGAGAGGCAGATCGAGGCCGCGGCGGACGCATTGCTTCGCGGCGCGCACGAGCGACGGCTCGATGCTCGCGAGGCGCCGCGCGAGCGCGCGCGCCGTCGGCAGCAGGCGCGACGGCGCGACCGCCTGCAGCGCGAGCCCGCTGCGCGCGGCCTCTCGCCCGTCGATCCACCCTCCGGCGAGCAGCACGTCGGCCGCGCGACCGAGCCCGATCGCCCGCGGCAGCGTCTGCGTGCCGCCGACCCCGGGGACGAGCCCGAGAGCGGTCTCGGGCAGCGCGAAGCGCGCGTCGGTCGTGCAGACGACCAGGTCGCACAGCAGCGCCATCTCGAGGCCGCCGCCGACGGCGTAGCCGTGCACGGCGGCGAGCGACACGCACGGCAGCGTCGACCAGAGCCGCCACACGTCGCGCAACCGACGCACCTCGCGCGCCCGCACCGGCGACGGTGCCGTCCCGAACTCGCGCAGGTCGCCGCCGCTCGAGAAGGCGCGACCGTTGCCGCGCACCACGAGGACGCCGACGTCCGTCTCGGCGTGCAGCCATTCGAGCGCGGCGAAGATCTCGTCGCGCATCGTCGTGTCGTAGGCGTTCAGCGTCTCCGGGCGGTCGAGCGTCAAGGTGACGACTCGCTCCTCGCGGTCGAGCCGGATCGCGGGCCGTTCGCTGCTCATGCGATGCACCGTCCGGCGCGCAGCGTCGCGCGCGTGCGCAGCGCGGCGAAGCCGTCGCTCGACGACCGCTCGGCGATCAGCAGGTCGGCCGGGGCGCCCGGGGTCGGGCCGGGCGCGAGCGCCTCGCCGCGCAGCCGCGCGGCCGCCGTCGTGAACAGGTCGAGCGCCGACGCCGCGTCGAGCCGCTCTTCGGGGGCGAGGACCGCGCCGCCTGCGCTGCGCCGCGTGACCGCCGCCGCGAGCCCGAGACGCGGGTCGAGCGGCACCACCGGCGCGTCGCTGCCGCC
>JBFMAS010000306.1:0-4563 GCA_040755575.1 Thermodesulfobacteriota bacterium | reverse complement strand
TTCCGCTGCACGCGCAGCGGCGGGAACTCGACGTCGTCGAACAGCGCCCGGATCCGCTCCTCGATCGTCGGGTCGAAGCGCAACGCGCTCAGCGAGCCCTCGAGCGGCACGCGCGCCGTGATCGTCATGCAGGCCGCGCTGCGATCGGGGTCGGACACGTCGTCGTACAGCACGATCACGTCCGCGGGCCGCAGCGATCGGACGAAGCTCACGATGTGCAGCGTCCACGCGGCGAGCTGCCGCTCGGAGAGCTGGTGCGGGTACAGCGCCCGCCGCACGACGTCGCGGAACAGCTCTTCGTCGAGCCCGACCTCGATCTCTTCCTCGAACGGCACCCGCTCGATCCGCCATTGCATCGGGTCGTCGATCGAGGTGCGCGCGCCGATGGCGACGGCGAGCCCGTCGCGATCGCGCACTTCGAGCCAGCGCTCGACCATCGGCTCGTGCCATGGCCCGCTCGCGGTGCCGCGTCCGGTGGGCTGATAGAAGCGCAGCGGGCAGCCGGCGTGCGCCTGGTGGAAGGCTTCGAGGTCTTCGTTCGGCTCGTGTCCCGGGTCGAGGTCCTCGAGGGTTCCCGCTCGCAGGGTGTCGTCGCAACGGTCGCAGTGGATGAAGAACACGGGTGACCTCAGCGCGACGCGGCGGACATGACGCCGGACGCGAAGTGGGCGCGCGGCACAGGCGATCGCCTGGTCGCCTCGCGCATCGGCGGAACGGTGAGCATGACGCGGATGCGGCCGCCGGCGGCCGCGTGGCGCTCGACGGTCGCGCCGAGAAGATCGGACGCACGGGCGACGACCTCGCGCGCGAGATCCGTCGCCGTCGCGTCCTGGTCGGAGCTGCCCTCGGCGAGCGGTGTCTCGAACGGAAGCAGGTCGTGCTCGACCGCGAAGCCCACCGCGCCGCCCATGTCCCAGGCCGACACCTCGATCGGTCCGCCCTGGTCCTCCGTCGCCTCGTAGATCAGCACGGCGAGCAGCCGCGCGAGCGTCTCCGGATGGGTGACCGTCACGAGGCCCTCGGGGCACTGCAGGTGCAGCGTCGGTCCGCCCTCGCTACTCCGGTCGATGCGTTGCACGAGCCGCTGCAGCCAGGGCTGCACGTCGAGCTCGCGCGGCTTGACCGCGACGCTGCCCGAGTCGAGCTCGCCCAGGAAGAACAAGCCTTCCCAGTAGGCGAGGAGCCGCTCCGAGCTGTGCTGGATGCGCGCCAGCGCGTGCCGGTGCTCCTCCGCGAGCAGATCGCGCACCTCGTCGTGCAGGATCTCGCTGTAGCCGACGATCGCGTTGAGCGGCGTGCGCAGCTCGTGCGACAGGCTGCCGAGGAAGCGCTCGCGCATCGCCTGCTGGCGACGGCGGGTCTCGCGGCTCCTCAGCGCGGCGCGCACCGCGGAGACGACCTCCTCCGCACGGTACGGCTTCTTGATGTAGCGGAAGGCGCCGAGATTGACGCAAGCCATGATCGGGTCGGCCGCGCCCTGACCGCTGATGACGATGGCCTCGACGTCGATGCTCGCCTCGCGTATGGAGTGCAGCGTGTCGGTGCCCGACAGATCCTCCGGCATCGTCAAGTCGAGCAGGACGACCTCGAAGCTGCCGTTGCGCAGCAGCTCGAGGGCCTCGGAGCCACGCGCGACCGTCGCCACGTCGAACTCCGGCTTGAGGATGATCTTCAGTGACTCGCGCGGTCCTTCCTCGTCGTCGACGATGAGGATCTTGGGCTTGGGCTCCATCGCAGCGGGCGGTCAGATGCACCCGCCGTGCCAGAAGCAGCGGGCGGCAGGTCGCTCGCGCGTGCACGCCGGCGTTGACGAATCCGCGCGATCCGCGCAGCGCGCATAGGAAACGTCAAGGACCGCGTTCAACTTTGGGCGTTCAATTTCGTGCAGCCGTCGACGAATCGTCGCTCGTAGCGTGAATCGTCCGCGCGCTGCCTGCGCCGCTTGGTCGCGAGGTCGGCTCCTGATAACGCAGCCCGGCTGAAGGCGTCGTGGCCGGGTCATGAAGGAGCGCTGCACGGGGGGACGTCGTTTCGGTGGGGCACGGACGAGCGTGCTCGTCTTCGCACGCGCTCTCGCGTTCGCCGCGGCACTTGCGGGCTGCAGCTCGCTCGCGAGCTCGCTGCGCTCGGCCGACTTCCTGCCGCCCGAGCTCGGCGAGCCGTGGACGCCCGACCGCGACGCCGGTGCGCCGGGACTTCTGGCCGACGGGGAGCCGACGTCGATCCCGCGTGCGACGGCTCCGGGCGACGGCCGCCTGACGCTCGCCGAGCTTCTCGACGTGGCGCTGCGCAACAACCCGCAGACCCAGCGCGCGTGGTTCGAGGCGAAGGCCGCGTTCGCGGGCTGGGAGGAGGAACGCGGCCGCTACCTGCCCCGGATCTACGGCAACGTCTCGGTCGTCGACCACCGCGCGCCCGCGGTCGACGGCAAGCAGCCGCCGCTCGAGCCCGTCCGCGAGCCCGGCATCTCGATCGACTACCTCTTGTTCGACTTCGGACGGCGCGCGGCGGAGGTCGAGGCCGCGCGGCAGGTGCTGTTCGCCGCAAACTGGCGCTACGACCAGCGCATCCAGGACGTGCTGCTTCGCGTGGCGACCGGGTACTACACGCTGATCGGCAGCCGCGCGCTCCTCGCGGCGGACGAGGAGACGCTCGCGGACGCGCAGCTCGTCCTTCGCGCCGCCGACGAGCGCCTGCAGGTCGGGACGGGAACGATCGTCGACGTCTATCAGGCACGCGCCGGCGTGGCCCGCGTCGAGCTCGACCTGGCGGCCGATCGCGGCGCGGTCGAGTCCGCGCACGGCGCGCTCGCGACCGCCGTCGGCTGGGACGCGAACACGCGCTTCGAGGTCGCGCCGCTCCCGGCGTCGGTCGCGCTCGAGCCGGTCGAGGAGGACGTCGACGCGCTGATCGCGCGCGCGCGCCGGCTGCGGCCGGAGCTCGGCGCGTCGCGCGCGGAGGTGCTGCGCGAGGACGCGCAGGTCGCCGCAGCGAAGGCGGCGTTCCTCCCCGAGCTCATCGCCGCGGCGAGCTACAACCGCCAGGCGCCGGAGCTCGGCGGCCCGAACGACGGCGCGTACGACGAGTACCGCTACGGCATCGAGGTGAACGTTCCGCTGTTCGAGGGCTTCCGCCGGTGGAACGCGCTGCGCTCCGCCGAGTCCCGCCGCGCGGCGAGCGCCGCGGCGCTGCGCGACCGCACGCAAACGGTGATCGCCGAGGTGTGGGACGCGTACTACGACCTGCGCACCGCGATCGCGCGCGTGCGTGCGAGCGAGGCGCTGCTCGCGAGCGCGCGCGAATCGTACCGGGCGGCGCTGCAGACGTACCGCGACGGCGTCGGCGACGTCGTCGAGCTGCTGAACGGGCTCGCGCAGCTCGCGACCGCGCGGGCCGCGAACGTCGGCGCGCGGACCGATCTCCTCGTCAGCCACGCCGTGCTCCTGCGCGCGATCGGCGACGACGTGACGGGGGCGGGATGAACGAGGCGGACGTGCGGCGGGGAGGGACGCGGATCCTGCGCATCGGGACGGTGCTCGTGCTGGTCGCGCTCGCCGCCCTGGCCGGGTGGCGCACGTGGCAGTACCAGCACCGCTATCCGCACACGCGCGACGCCTACGTGCGCGCGAACGTCGTCGGCATCGCGGCCCAGGTCGACGGTCCGATCACGCACCTCTACGTGAAGGACAACCAGCCGGTCGCCAAGGACGAGATCCTGTTCGAGATCGAGCGCCAGCCGTACGAGGCGCAGGTGGCGCGTGCGGCCGGCAAGGTCGGCCGTGCCGAGGCCGAGCTGTTCAACGCGCGTCAGATCCTCGAGCGGACGCAGCGCCTCGCCCGCGACCAGTTCGTCTCGCGCGAGAAGCTCGACAGCGACCTCGCCGCCGTACGCGCCGCCGAGGCCGAGCTCGAGCTAGCGCGCGCCGACCTGTGGGCCGCGGAGCTGAACCTGTCGTACACGCGCGTGCCGGCTCCGGCGGACGGCTACGTGACCAACTTCCTGGTCCGCGTCGGGACGTACGTGACTCGCGGCCAGGAGCTGTTCGCCCTCGTCGAAACGAAGACGTGGTGGGTGAGCGCGAACTTCATGGAGACGTATCTGCGCAGCATCCGCCCCGGCCAGCGGGCGTGGATCACCGTGGACATGTATCCCGGCCGGGTGTTCACGGGCGTCGTCGAGGGGGTCAGCGCAGGCATCTACCAGGTCGACGGCGAGACGACGGGCTACGGTCTCGCGCGCGTCAGCCAGACGCTCGACTGGGTGCGCCTCGCGCAGCGCTTCCCCGTGCGGGTCACCTTCACCGAGCTCGACGAGGCGTACCCCCTGCGCTCCGGCGCGAACGCCGAGGTGACGATCGACGCGACGGGGCCCCCACGCGACGGGGAGAGGGCGGCGCGCGAGTGAGCCGGGGTCACGCGGCGTGGCGTGCCGCGAGGCGCTCGTGGACGGGGTTCGCGAGCGCGCGCCGGATGTCGTCGAGCACCTCGCGTGCGGCCGCCGCGGCCGCGCCGGAAAGCGCCGGGCGCCCGTCGCCGCCGTCGCGCGTCCGCGCGGCGAGCGCG
>JBFMAS010000305.1:0-4669 GCA_040755575.1 Thermodesulfobacteriota bacterium | reverse complement strand
CGGCTACTCGCTCTCCGGTTCGAGCGCGTCGTCGGGCGGCGACGCGGGCGCGGCGTCCGCGACGCCGGGCGACGGCGCCGGGGAAGGCGCAGCGCCGCCCCCGCCGCGCAGCGGCGCCTCGCGGCCGAGCAGCACCGGCACCGGGATCGGCGCCTGCGCGCGCGCCCGCAGCGACGGGTCCTTGCTGGTGTCGTGGTAGAGGTGGCAGAGCACGCAGTCGACGCCGGCCGAGGTCGTCGGGTCCGGGCCGTGGCACTGCTCGCAGAGCTCCTTGCCCGGCAGGTTGACGTCGCCCGTCGGCACGCTCTGGCGCGCGGTCGCGTGGCAGTCCTCGCAGCGCACCATCTCGTGCTTGCGATGGCCGAACTCGGCGAAGCGCAGCCAGCGGTGCGGCACGTCGGTCTTCGCCACCACCGGCAGCTCGACGCCCGGGACGTAGGGCTTGTCCGCGTGGTGGCACAGGAAGCAGTACTTGTTGCTCTCGAGCAGCGGCGCGCGGTCGTCGAACGGGCGGTAGAGCTCGGTCTCGAGGCGCGTGACCCAGGTGCGCTCGTACTCGCGCAGCGAGCGCGAGGCATCGATCGGGCCGCGGTCGCGGACGCCGGGCAGCGTCGTCTCGCGCGTCGAGAAGATCTCGTCCGCGCGGCCGACGCCGAGCACCAGGAGCTGCGCCACCAGGTCGCGGCGGATCACCTCGGGCGCCTCGTGCGGCGCCTCGATCGAGCCGAGCGGGCCCTGCACCTGCTGCGCGTGGCAGCAGCGGCAGTCCTGCTCGAAGGTCACCGGCCGCATCAGCATGCCGGTCGCGTCGAGGCGGTGGCAGCTCGTGCAGGTCAGCACCCGGTACGGGCCGCACTGCTCGCTCTCGGGCGCCGCGGTGCGCACCTTGTCCGACGTCAGATGGATGTTGTGATTGAAACGCAGCCGGGCCGGGTCGCGCGCGCCCTCGCGCAGCGGTGCGAACTGCGGGTGCGCAGCGAAGCTCGCGACCTCGCGCGCGATCGCCGGCGCGTCGCGCTTGCTCTCGAGGCCGCCGTGACAGACGACGCACGCCCGGTTGCTGACGTCGAGCATGCCGGTATCGCCGAGGTGCTCGACGTGGCACTCGCGGCACTCGGCCTCGCGGACGACGAACTGCGAGTGCGCGCGCGCCGGGTGGCAGGCGAGGCAGGCGTCGTTGCGGATGTTCTCGAACGCGTCGTGGCAGCTCTCGCAGCGCTCGCCGAAGGTGGCGTGGTTCTGCGTCACCGGCCCGGGCATGTACTGCAGGGCGCCGTCCGAGCTCGACATCCACAGCCACAGCCCGACGCCCGCCGCCGCGGCCAGCGCCCCGACGAGAAGATAGCGCCGGCGGAAGAAGTCGGGCTTCGGGAAGCGGTCGAAGCGCAGGCGCGCCGCGATGTCCTTGCTCGAGCGTGCCATCCTGTCAGCCGCCCGGCTTGTAGGACAGCGCGTACCAGACGTGGAACGCGGTCAGGACGAAGAGCGCGAACGAGAGCGGCGCGTGCACGAACAGCCAGCCGTGCAGCCAGCGGTGGAGCCGCATCTGCACCTCGAGCTGGCGCGACTCCTCGCACAGGGCGGCGAGCTTCTCGATCCGCGGCGACCACTCCTCGGGAGCGTCGAGCAGCGCCCTGCCGACGTCCGGCATGTCGCGCGGCGCCGCGCTCGCGGCACCGGCGGTGGGCAGGCTGCGGCGCAGGTACGGGCGCACCTGCTGCAGGTAGAGGTCGCGCAGCCGCTCGGCCTCGGGCGCCGGCGTCTCGGCGGGGTCCTCGCGCGAGGTCTTCTTCCAGTACCCGGGCCGTGACGCCTGCACCGCCGCCTCGTCGGCGAGCCGCTTCTGCTCCTCGACCGCCTCGGGCAGCGCCCCGGTCACCGCGGCGACGGTCTCGTAGGCCGACAGGGCCAGCCCCTCGCCCACGTGCTGCATCTGGCTGTGCAGCGTCTCGAGCGGCACGCGCGAGGTCATGAGCGACGGCACGAACTGCTGCAGGGCGAGCCCGACGATGCCGCTCAGCGTGACCAGCCCGAACAGCACCATGAGCCACGTCGTGAGCGGCCCGCCGAGGCGGAAGCCCGCGTGGAACAGGATGAACGGCACCGCCAGCAGCGAGAGCCAGATGTGCACGCGCATCCACGACTGCGCGCTGCCGAGCCGCCAGGTGCGGAGCTTCTTGCGCGCCGCGAGCAGGCCCGCCAGCACCATGAAGGTGGTGCCGACGACGCCGTAGAAGAGGCCCATCCAGCTCCCGCCCGACGGACCGTACGGGCGGCCCGACACGTACGCGACGTAGGACGCCGCCCCGGCGGTGGTGACGGCGGCCGAGGCGATCGCCCAGCGGCGGTGGTCGCGGTTGATCAGCACTAGCGGGTGTCGGCCGCGGACAGGAACTCCGCCGGATTGACGCGGATCGCAGCGTCGTGCGGGCAGGCGTAGACGCAGTTCGGGCCGTCCCAGCCCGAGCACAGGTCGCAGACCGTCGCCTTGAGCTTGACGGCTTCCGCGGCGCCCTCTTTGGCCTCCGGCTTGACGACCGTCGCGGCGGGGCGCTCGACCATGTTGATGTTGCCGAAGGGACACTGGTTCGCGCAGCGCTCGCAGCCGATGCACCAGTCCTCGATCTGGATCTCGAGCGAGTCGGTGCGGCGGATGGAGCCGACCGGGCAGCCGATCATGCACTTCGGGTCGGTGCACGAGCGGCACGCGATCGTCACCAGGTACTTGCCGAAGCGCGGGCCGTCGCGCGTGAAGCGCGCGACGCCGTCGTGCGCGTCCGAGCACGCCTTGACGCACTCGTCGCAGCGCGTGCAGCGCTCGAGGTCGATCAGCAGGACGTTCTGCGAGTTGTAGAGGTTGAGCTCGATGAGCTGCGGCACGATCTCGCGCCGCCCGCCGCCCTCGCGGTAGGCCGACGCCTCGAGCGTGCGCGCGACCTGCGTCACGGTGCCGAGGAAGCGGTCGTTGCGCCGCGCGAGCTTCTTGAGCTCGTCCGTCTTGATCTTGACGACCTCGAAGCTGTCGAGGCCGGACGCCGTCGCGTAGCGCGCGACGGGCGCGGCCATCACCGTCGCCTCGAGCGGCTCGCGCGACACCTCGAAGACGTAGTCGACGACCGTCACGCGGTCGCCCGACTTGAGCGTCGAGCGCTGGATGCGCTCGCCGTTCACCAGCGTGAAGTTCGCGCTCTCGAGGTCGATCAGCACGACCTCGCCGTCACGCTCCTCGAAGCGGCAGTGCTTGCGCCCGACCGCCGCGTTGTCGGGCGGCAGCGCGATCTCGCACGACGGGCTGCGGCCGAGGGTCAGCGTGCCCTTGATCTCCAGCGGGGCGACGAGCTCGGGGTGCGACGCGCAGCGCAGCACGAGCGGCGTCTGGCGGCGGCTCGGCAGGATGTTCTCGAAGCCGAACGCCGAGCCGCGCCCGAGGTACGCCAGTATGCGCTCACCGCGCTCGCCGCCCTCGCGGAACTGCGAGATCTTGATCGTGCCGGCGCGGATCAGGTAGAGCGCGTCGGCCGGGTCGCCCTCGGCGTAGATCACGCCGTTCTTCACCTGGTCCGAGTCCGGGTCGAGCAGCTCGGCGGTCGCGGCGAGCGCCTCGACCTGGTCGTCGTCGAGGTCGCGCATCAGACGCGACAGGCGGATCTGCCTGCGGATCGCCGAGCACCGGTAGCTCTCCTCGATCTTGCCGGCGGCGCTGCCCGCGTCGCGGATCGTGTCGAGCACCGAGCGCAGCATCTCGATCACGACGCACCGCTCCTCGGCCCGGACCGTCGCCTCGCGCGGGTAGAAGTTGATGCAGGTGTCGATGCCGAAGATGTCGCCCGGCCCGTACGTCTCGGGGGGCGGCGGGGTATCGGCCGAGAGGCTCGCGTAGCGGCTCACCTCGCCGACCTGCAGCGGGCCCGGCTCGTCGGCGCGGACCGCCTGCGTACGCCGGCGGAACAGGTCCGTGAGGCGCGCGAGCGAGCCGCGCGAGCGGCCGGGCACCCCCGTCGGCTCCACCTTCTCGGGGACGAACGCGGTCGCGCTGCCCTCGAGCAGCAGGAACGCGGTCGAGCCGTACTCGCCGGCGCGGCAGATGACGTCGCCCCGCTGGTACTCGCGGCGCACCGCGGCCTTGATGCCCGGCTCCGGCTTGCCGGGCTGCGGGGCAAAATTGGTATTCAGCTTGACCTTGAAGGCCCGCTTCCCGCTCTTGAAGAGCTCGAGCTCCGCGAGCTCCTCGACGGAGACCCACTGCCCCTCGAGCCCTTCCGGGAACCGAGGCTCCGGCGCCTGCCGGACCGCCACCATCGCCGCCCCCCTTAGCCGGAATCGCGACCGTTTTCGACCTTTTCGGCCCCCGTCGTGGTGGGCTCGCTGGCCGTCCACCAGAGTCGCAGGGTGCGATCGCGCCCGCCGGACACCGCGCTGTTGCCGTCGGGCGCGAAGGCGACGTCGCCGACCAGCCCGCGGTGCCCCGAGAACGTGCGCAGCTCCTTGCCGCTCGCGACGTCCCACAGGCGGACCGTCTGGTCCTTGCTCGCCGAGATCAGACGCGTGCCGTCGGGCGAGAACGCGAGCCCCACGACCCAGCCGCCGTGGCCCGACAGCGTGCGCACGGTCTGGCCGCTCTCGAGGTCCCAGATGCGGATGCGCCGGTCGTCGCTCGCCGAGGCGAGCG
>JBFMAS010000304.1:0-4506 GCA_040755575.1 Thermodesulfobacteriota bacterium | reverse complement strand
AGCATGCGGTCGTAGCGCGCGAGCGAGTCCCTGCGGAGCTGGCGGCTGCGCGAGCGCAGGCTCGGATCCTTCATCTCCTCGATCTCGCTCTCCCACTCGTCGAACAGCGCGCCGCCGACGCTCTCCACGGCGTCGACGCGCTCGCGCACGTCGCCGGCGCGCGCGTCGGCGTCCTCGTACGCCTCGCGCAGCTCGTCGTACCTCTCCTCGAGCTCGCCGCCGTCGAGCTTGACGACGGAGCGGAACTGCTCGAGCGCGTCCGCGAACTCGACCTTCGCCTCGTTCTGGCTGTCGCGCGCCGCCTCGACGCGGCTCACCAGGAGATCGCGCTTCTCCCAGCCGAAGCGCTCCATCGTCGCATAGTAGGCGCTGCTGCAGCCGGCGGCGGCGAGGGCGAGGAGCCAGGCGGCGAGGCGTGACGGCGAGCGGTTCGCTGGGCGCACCCCGCCAGCTTTCCCTGCGCCGTGCGAGCACGCAACGACCCGTGTCAGATCCGGGAACGACGCTCGTACGCGAGACGCGCGGATCGGAATGAGTTCGCGACCAGGCCCGACGCGTGCGCCCCGTGGGCTGGCGCGGGCGTTGCTGCGACGCGCGACCCGTTCCTCGAGGTGTCGCTCAAGGCCGACGTCCAGGAGCTGATCGTCGCCTTCGATACGCGGGCGACCACGCCGCCCGCATGGCTCGCTGCTTCGGGGAAGTTCGAGAGGATCGCGGGCGCCGTCCTGCGCTCGACGCAGAAGTACACGCCGCCGGGCTCTCCGGGACAGGCGGTCAACGTCGAGTACGCGCTCTGGCATCCGACCCGTCACCACCAGTCCGGGTTCACGCGGACCTTCTCGCTCGGCGGCAACGACGCCGCCGGCGTCGTCTGGGACGGGGGCCGGGTCGGGTCGCAGTACCTGACGTTCCTGCGTCCGAAGCCGTGGCTCGACAAGAGCAAGATGCTGACGCTCGATGCCGTGCACGTGGAGGTGTGCGAGAAGGCGGGCGACACGCAGCAGGCCATCCTGCAGGCCGCCCAGGCGGGGAAGAGCCAGGTGCTCGCCGGGTGGATCGCCCAGCTCGAGGAGCGCGACCGCCCGAGCTACGCGCAGGCGCTGGCCGACGGCGCGCTCGACCTGGTCTTGGATCCGGCGAAGCCCTGCACGCCGACGACGGACGCGCCGGCGAACCCCAAGACCTACAAGGTCTGCTTCGAGAAGGCGGACGACATCGGCAGCGTCAAGAAGCCGCTCACGAGCTGGCTCCTGCGCTCGCGCGCGACGATCGACCCGAGCGCGTCGACGATCACCGTGCGGGCGCGCGGCACCCTGGTGATGAACTTCGGTGGCCATCCCGTGACGCTCGTCGTGATCTACGATCAGGGCGCGATCGGCCGCAAGTCGGTGCTGATCGACGTCTTCGATCGCAGGATCGACTCCTACGTCGCACCCGACGACGTCTTCGTGCCGGCCGAGGACCGGAGCGGCGCCGTGGTCGCGATCGGCGACGCCAGCGCATCGGACGGCTGCTCGGGCGCGGTCGCGATCGCGAACGACGCACCCGCGGACCTGCGCTTCCCGCGCGGCGTCAGCACGGTCGCGTGGAGCTTCGACGACTACCACGGCAACGTGGCGCAGCACGCACAGAAGGTGGTGGTGGTCGACGGGGCTTACTTCCCGCCACCGATCGCGACCGGCTACGTCCTGACGACCGTGTCGTCCGACGGCTTCCCCGAGGTCGCCTACCTCTACGGCACGCAGGGGCAGGGCAGGCAGGTGCAGGCAGACGAGCACGTGCTGGTCCGCAGCCCGTCGGGGCGCGTCCTTGCCGCGGACCAGGCCGGGCGGCTCGTGGCGCTCGCGGACGCGCAGCAGCGTCGCGTCGTGCGCGGCGACGGACGAACGTTCGGCGACGCCCCGACGCAGGGCTTCGTCGTCCTGCGGGCTGGTGCTGCTCCGCTCGGCGAGACCGGCCGCTGGACGCTGTCGTACGTCCTCACGGTGCCGGGCGGATCACCGCAGCAGCCAGAGGACGTGCTCGCGCGCCACGACGCAAAGGTCGAGCTGCGCGGCCGCTGAAGGGCGGCGCGCAGCGCGCTCCCCGGGCGTCAGCCGCCCAGAGCGTCGACCAGCGCGTCGACCGCGCTCGCCTCGACGATCGCCTCCAGGCGCCGGCGCGCGATCAAGCCGCTCGCGATCGCGAGGGTGAAGCTGGTGAAGGTCTGCGCGTGGTCCGCGATGTCGAGCACCAGGACGACCTTGGCCTCCTCGTTGGAGAACCAGGGGCCCGCCTTCAGCGTGACGCCCGGCGGAAGCGCCCCGCTGCTCGCGACGCCGCGGAAGGCCGCATAGGCCTGCAGCGTCGACTCGCGCGTCGCCGTGTTGAGCCAGATCTCGTCGAGGTAGAGCGCCATGTGGCCTTGTGGCGGCGCCGCGAGGCGCGGTCAAGGCGGATGGCGCGGGCCGGAGCCGCCGCTCCCTCTCAGGACGCGAAGCGGTAGAGCCGTGCGCAGTTCGTCACGGTCACCTGCTCGACGAACGCAGGCTCGAGGTCGGCGAACGCCTCCGCGACCGCGTCGCGCGAGTGCGGGAACGTGCTGTCGGGGTGCGGGTAGTCCGACGCCCACATGAAGTTGTCGGGCCCGAGGAGCGGCAGGAGGCTCGGGCCGAGCGGCTCCTCCTCGAAGGTCGCGTAGACCTGGCGGCGGAAGATCTCGCTCGGCTTCGCGCGCAGCCGGTAGTCCTGCGCGTTCGGGACGTGCTTCGCCGCCGTCTGGTCCATGCGGCGCACGAAGTAGGGCAGCCAGCCGACGCCGCTCTCGGCGAGGACGAGCTTCATCCCCGGATGGCGCTCGAGCGCGCCCGAGTAGATCATCATCGCGAGCGGCTCGTCGAGCTGGATCGGCCCGACGGCGGCGAACGCCGCCATCTCCCAGCTCTGCGGCACGATCTTCACCTGCGAGGTGCCGTGCCCGATGTGGAAGCTGATCGGCAGGGAGGTCTCCTGCGCGGCCGCCCACAGGCGATCCCAGGCCGGGTCGCTGCAGCGGAGCTCGAACGGGCTGATGATGGCGCCCCGGTGGCCGTTGCGCGCGACGCGCTCGAGCTCGGCCGTCGCGCGCTCGGGCGAGTCCGTCGGCAGCACCGGCAGCACGCACAGCCGGTCCGGCGCCTGCGCGTTGAACTCGCTCGCCCAGTCGTTGTAGGCGGCGAGCACCGCGGCGCGCAGGTCCGGGTCGTCGATCGGCATGCCGAAGAGGTGCGGCCCGTAGATCACCGAGGCGCGCAGCCCGTCGCGGTCCATGTCCTCGAGGCGCAGCTTCGCGTTCGACGCGCGCGAGCCGTCGTCGTCGATGCCCGCGCGGCGGATCGCGCTGTAGCCGCTCAGGATGCGAAACGGCGCCATGACCTTGCCGTCGCAGGTCCAGAACGAAGCGTTGCCCTTCTCGACCACGGTCGGCGCGCGGTCGCGCAGCTTCCCCGGCAGGCGGTCCGCCCACAGGTCGGCGGGCAGGTTCCACATGTCGAGGTGGTCGTCGCAAGAATAGAATCGCGGCGCGGAGGTGCTCATGCGTGATTCTACCCACGATCGCGCGCCGGTTGTCCAGCCTGGTCCGTGGCGCTCGGTACGCTGCGGGCGGCCGAAGGCGCCCGGCAGCGCTCACCGTCGTTGCTGAAAGAGCTCGACCGGGTTGCCCGACGGATCGTCGACGATGACCTGGGCGCCGCCCGGCCCGGTGACGATCTCGCTCGTACGGAACGGCACGCCGGCCGCGCGCAGCCGCTCGACCTCGGACGCGAGATCCTCGACCTGGAGATGGATGCGGTTCCATCCGCCCGGCACCTGCCGCCGGCCGTCCGCGAGCGGACGCTTGCCGGAGCTCCCTTCTCCGCTCAGCAGGAGCCGCACGCCGTCGCGCGAGACGGCGGCGAATGCCGGCGACGCGTCGAGCTCCAGCACGAAGCCCAGGTGGGTCGTGTAGAACTGCACGGCCGCCGGCACGTCGTCGATCATGTAGCGCACGCTCACTGCGGACATCGCTCGGAGCCTCCTTTCTCGTCTGGGGTCGTCAGCCGGCGCGCCTGGAGCGGACGAGAGCGCGCCGGCCGAGGACCACGCCGGCGAGCCCGAGCCCCGCGGCGACGATGGCCCCCGCTCGCCCCGAGCCCGTGCCGATGCCGCCGGTCGTGGTGGCGAGATGCACCCCGGCGAGCGCGATGCCGACGAGACCCAGCACGAGCGCGACGATGGCGACGTCGGCCCCGGCTCGGCCGTTGCCGGCGGCGCTACGACGGGCGGAGCGCAGAGCCAGGGCGCCCGCGACCACGCCGAGCAGCGCCACCAGCGCGGCGACGCTGCCCCCGACTCGTCCGGGGACGGTGCCGACGACCCCTTGCGCGGCCGCCGGCGCGGCAAGGCCGAGGCCGCCGAGCAGGACGGCTGCGGCGGCGGCAACATCGCGTATTCGAGACGGCATGAGCATCCTCCTCGTCACATCGGACCGACCTCGTTCGTCAGGAG
>JBFMAS010000303.1:0-5569 GCA_040755575.1 Thermodesulfobacteriota bacterium | reverse complement strand
GCCTGGACCAAGCGAGACCGCCTGACGCGCCTCGAGGCGCGCGTCTACTTCGGCGCCTGGCTCGCGCAGCTCCTGTTCAGCGCGCACGACCTCGGCATCCAGCTCGGGCTCTGGCGCGGCGTCGGTTACACCATCCCGTACACGGCATCCTGCATGATGCTCGCGTTCGGCTCGACGCTCGCGCTGCGCTTCGTGCGCGCGCTGCGCGAGGCGCGCGCGCTGAATCGCACCCTCGAGGAGCGCGTCCGCGAGCGCGAGGAGCAGCTCTCGCGGCAGTTCGCGCGGACACGCGAGCTCGAGCGGCGCGACATCCTGGGGCGCGAGCGCCAGCGGCTGATGCGCGAGATGCACGACGGGCTCGGCGGCCAGCTCGTCTCGTCGCTCGCGCTGGTCGAGGCGGGCGAGAGCTCCGACCCCGACGTGGTCGCGGCCCTGCGCGACAGCCTCGACGAGCTGCGTCTGGTGATCTTCTCGCTCGACCCGGGAATGACGGAGGTGCCGGCGCTGCTCGCCGCGCTGCGCGGCCGGCTCGAGCCGACGCTCGAGCGGCGCAGGATCCGCTTTCGCTGGCGGGTCCTCGACGCGCCGACGCCCGAGCGCTTCGGCCCCGAGCAGATGCTGAACCTGCTGCGCATCGTGCAGGAGGCGATCACCAACGCCGTCAAGCACGGCGACCCGTCGGTGATCGAGGTCGCGACGGCCGTCGACGACGGGCGGCTGGTGATCGCGGTGCGCGACGACGGCCGCGGGCTGCCGGAGCGGGTCGAGCGCGGGCGCGGCCTGGCCAACATGGAGCGCCGCGCGCAGGAGCTCGGCGGCGTGCTGCGGATCTCGTCGCACGGAGAGGGGACGGTCGTCGAGCTGCGGCTGCCGCTCGGCTGAAGCGTACGCGAGGCGCGCGGTGGCGCGCTTCAGCTCTTCAGGTCGATGAGGCCGAGGTTGACCGCCTCGTAGATCGCCTGGCTGCGCGAGCTGACCTCGAGCTTCTCGTAGATGTGCTGCACGTGCGTCGTCACCGTGCGGGCGGCGATGCCGAGCAGCTCGCCGACCTCGGAGACGCTGAAGCCCTTCGCGACGAGCGTCAGGATCTCGAGCTCGCGCGCGGTGAGGATCGGCGCCTCGTCCGCGCGCGTCGCGGGCGGGCGGTCCTGCCGAAAGCTCTGCAGCAGATAGCGCGCGATCGGCGGGCTGATCGGCGAGCCTCCGGCGAGCAGCTCCGTGATCGAGCGCGCGATGTAGTCGGCGGAGCCATCCTTCAGGAGGTAGCCCTGGGCGCCCGCCTTGATCGCATCCATCACGTGCTCCTCGTCGGCGAAGACGGTGATCACCATCGAGCGCGTGCCCGCGGCGACGTGCTGCGCGTCGCGGATCAGGTCGACGCCGCTGCCGTCGGGCAGGCCGAGGTCGACGAGCATGACGTCGGGGGCGGAGCGCAGCGCGGTGCGCGCCTCGCGCGCGGAGCCCGTGGAGGCGAGGACGCGCAGGTCGGGCACCGCGCCGACGGCCGCCTCGAGCCGCTTCCGGGTCGGCGGGTCGTCCTCGACGATGAGCACCGTGCTCGCCATGGGCCGGCGGAGCATAGCTCGATCACGGCACGGCGCGCATCGCAACTTCTTACGATGGGGATGCGGGGCTGGCTCCAGGTCGTGGCATCGGCCAAGGTGCCGGCTCATGGACTTCCTCGTCGATCGTCGTGACCTCCGCCGCTGTCGCTTCGTCTCGACCGCGGCGCCGCCGCGCGCCGAGCCCGGCTCGGGGCAAGCGGTGCTGCGCGTCGAGGCCTTCGCCTTCACGGCGAACAACGTCACCTACGGCGCCGTCGGCGAGATGATCGGCTACTGGCAGTTCTTCCCCGCGGAGGAGGGCTGGGGCCGGATACCCGTGTGGGGCATCGGCGTGGTGGAAGACGCCGGGACGAGCGGCCTCGCGCCCGGCGAGCGCATCTTCGGCTACCTGCCGATGTCGTCGCACCTGGTGGTCGTGCCGTCGCAGGTGAGCGAGCGCGGCTTCGTCGACGCGACGCCGCACCGCAAGCAGCTGCCGCCGGTCTACAACCAGTACACGCGCCTCGCCGGCGACCCGCGCTACGACGCGCGCCACGCGGACCGCATGATGCTGCTCTGGCCGCTGTTCGCGACCGCGTTCCTGCTCGACGACTTCCTCGCCGACAACGCGTTCTTCGGCGCGCGCTCGGTGGTGCTCGCGAGCGCGTCGAGCAAGACGGCGTCCTCGCTCGCCTGGCTGCTCGCGAAGCGCGGCGCGTGCCGAGTCGTGGGGCTCACGTCGCCGGCGAACGTCGCGTTCGTCGCGGGGCTCGGCTGCTACGACCGGGTGGTCGAGTACGGCGCGATCGGATCGCTGCCTGCCGACGAGCCGATCGTGCTGGTCGACATGGCGGGTGACGCCGAGGTGACGCGCGCCGTGCACCGCCGCGTCGGCGACAACGTCAAGTACAGCTCGCAGGTCGGCCTCACGCACTGGGAGAAGGGCGGCGGCACGGACGACCTGCCCGGCGCCAAGCCCGAGTTCTTCTTCGCCCCGGCGCAGATCGAGAAGCGCAGCCGGGACTGGGGGCCGGGCGTCTTCCAGGCACGTCTCGCGGACGCGTGGCACGAGTTCCTCGACGGCACCGAGGGCTGGCTGCGCGTCGTGCACAGGCGCGGGCCGGAGGCGGTCGAGCGCGCGTACCGCGACGCGGTCGAGGGACGCGTCGATCCGGGCGAGGGGCTGATCCTGTCGCTGCACGATGCTCGACCGAACGGTTGAAGGAAGGAGCGCGATGAAGATCAAGGTGACGAGCGTGCTGGTCGACGACCAGCAGAAGGCGCTGGAGTTCTACACGGGCGTGCTCGGCTTCCGGAAGAAGACGGACGTCCCGGCAGGCGGTGCGCGCTGGCTGACGGTGGTGTCGCCCGAGGCCCCTGGAGACGTCGAGCTGCTGCTCGAGCCCCTCGGCTATCCGTTCGCGCAGACGTACCAGAAGGCGCTGTTCGACGCGGGCATCCCGCTCACGATGTTCCACGTCGACGACCTCGAGGCGGAGTACGCGCGCCTCACGGGGCGCGGCGTCGCCTTCAGCGTGCCGCCGACGAAGACCGGGACCGGCCTGTCGTACGCGATCTTCGACGACACCTGCGGCAACCGCATCATGATCGCGGCACAGGAGGAGCCGTCGTGAGCGCGGAGCCGCCGCTGCTCGTCGTGCAGGTGCCCATCGACTTGGCTGGGCGAGCCAGCCAAGGTCGGGCAGCGATGCGGCTCAGGTCGGGCCGCTCTGCGGGGACAAGGAGGGTCCATGGAGCTCGAGGGTGGATGCTACTGCGGCGCCGTTCGCTACCGGGCGAGCGGCGACCCGGTGTTCAAGGGACAGTGCCACTGCCGCGAGTGCCAGTACATCTCGGGCGGGCAGCCGAACGTCGTCATCGGCATGGCGGAGCCCGGCTTCTCGTACGTCAAGGGGGCGCCGAAGCAGCACCGGCGCAGCGACCTGCCGAACCCCGTGACGAGAGAGTTCTGCGCGGACTGCGGGACGCACCTGCTCACCAGGTCGCCCGGGCTGCCGGGCGTCAACCTGATCAAGATCGGCACGCTCGACGACCCGAGCGTGTTCGACGCCCCGCAGATGGTGATCTTCCTCAAGGACAAGCAGAAGTTTCATCACGTGCCGGAGGGCGTGCCCGCGTTCGACACCGTGCCGGGCTGAGCCGGCGGCGACCCCCGCGGCGGGGCTTCAGCGCCTGCCGCCGGCCGCCACGTCGGCGAACGGCACGACCCTCGCTCGCGGCGTCTCGACCTCGCCGTCCGCGAGGAAGAACCGCCAGAACACGAGCCCCAGCGCCTTGCCCTCGGTGTCGAGCCAGTTCGGATGTCCCGGGTCGCGGTGCGCGAGCACGATCTCGAAGCTGCCGTCCGACCGGAGCGTCGTCTGCGCGCGGTTCCGCGACACGGGCCGGTTCGCGTAGTCGAGCGTCTGCAGGAAGCGGTTCCACAGCGAGACGTTCGCGCAGCGGCACGTGGGCCAGCGCCCGGTCATCACCAGCGCGTCGTCGGGGCCGAGGAAGTAGGGCGCCATCGAGTAGTGCGCGTCGAACGCCGCGAGGCCGAAGGTGTCGGGGCGGACGGGCTGCGGGAACTGGTTCGGCACGATCGAGACGAACGCCGGCTGCTCGCGCTTCGCCATCGGCAGCTGCTCGAGCGTGCGCGACCGCACGAAGCGCTCGACGCGCCGGATCGCGCGCGCGATCGACGCGTCGCTCGGCGCGGGCGGCGGCGGCGTCCCGGGCTCGACGACCTCGATCTCGAGCGCCGCGTGGCGCGTGGGGTCGGCCGCGGCGGAGCGCTCGCTCTCGTAGTAGTGCCGCGTCGTGATGCGCGTCGCATGCTCCTCGAGCCCGAGCCAGTTGCGCTCCCGGGGCGGTCCGCCGAGGCGGATCTCGAAGCGGCCGTCGCGGTCGACGTCGAACTGCGTGTCGTTGATCACGCCCGCGGTGCGGCTCGCCATGCTGCCGTCGCGCGTGTCGCACTCGACCGTGAGCGAGACGTAGACCGCGCCGTCCAGGCGTCCCCGCACGACGTACTGGTAGTCCGGGTGGACGTCGGCGTCGTAGTAGATCGCGTCCGCGTTGTCGCCGGAGAACTTGAGCGTCGGCGTGACGATGCGCTGGAAGCGCGGGCGCGTGTGGTCGGCCTCGAAGAAGGTCGTGATGCCGCCGCCGATCATGTGCATCAGCGCGCGGTGCGCGTCGGCGACGTCGGCCTCGCCCATCAGGTTCCACTCGGCGCTCGCCCAGCGCCGGTCGATCTCGGCGAGGCTCGCGAGCAGCTCGCGGAACGCGTTGCGGCTCTCGGTCTGGATCTCGTCGCTCATCCGCTCACCGTCCCTTCCGGCGCCGCGTGGTCCTCGCCGGGGGCGGACCCGGGCGGCGCCTTGCGCAGCTCGACCAGGATGCCGGACAGGTGCGACATCCCGGACAGCCGCTCGATCGTCTGCGGGCCGTCGCCCGCGAGGAAGTTTGAATTGACGCCGGCATGCCGGCGTGCATGCGGCAGCCCGTCGGCCCCGGCGTGCCCCCAGCACTGCGGGATCGCGACCGTGCGCGGCATCATCTCGTCGGTGACCCGCGCGGGGATGCGGATGCGGCCGTGCGCGGACTCGACCTCGATCAGGTCGTCGCTCTCGATGCCGATGCGGCGTGCGTCCTCCGGGCTCACGTATGCGTAGTTGGTCTCGTCCGTGACGAGCTCGGCGCAGTTCGCGGACGAGGTGTTCATGCGCCGCATCTCGCGCTTGCCGACGAGCTTCACGCGGTCGCGGTCGGCGAGCTCCTCGGCGTAGCGCTGCTCCGCGCTGCGCTCGAACTCGTCGAGGAAGGGCGGCGGCGCGAGCGCGACCTTGCCATCCCCGGTCAGCACGCGGTCCGTGCCGAGGAAGTCGAAGCCCTGCTGCTCGGGAAGCAGGACGCCGTGCGGGTAGTCGCGCGCCATCTTCTTGCGGCCCGGCAGGCCGCCCTTCCTCAGGATGCCGTCGATCAGCAGAGCCGGCACGTCGCACACGCGGCCGAGCCGCGTG
>JBFMAS010000302.1:0-3964 GCA_040755575.1 Thermodesulfobacteriota bacterium | reverse complement strand
CGCCTACAGGATATCACGCGGACGATGCCGGAGACACGCTCACTTTTCAACCAGACAGACTGCTTGACACTCAAGCAGGAGTTTCATATTATTCCGACATGCGCAAGTTGCCCGCCGTCAAGCGCTCCCAGATCCTCGCCATGCTCTGCGAGGGCTCGTCGATGCGCTCGATCTCCCGCGTGGTCGACGTCTCGATCAACACGGTGGACCGCTACCTCGTGCTGGCGGGTGAGGCGTGCGCCGCGTTCCACGATCGCACCGTGCGCAACGTCGCTGCGAAGCGCGTGCAGTGCGACGAAATCTGGTCCTTCTGCGCGATGAAGGAGAAGACCGCGAAGGCGAAGGGCAGCGAGCGCCCCGATGGCGTCGGCGACGTTTGGACGTGGACTGCGATCGACGCCGACAGCAAGCTCATGATCGCGTGGCTCGTGGGCGGGCGTGATGCGGGCTACGCCTACGAATTCATGACCGACGTGGCCGACCGGCTCGCGAACCGCGTTCAGCTCACGACGGATGGCCACGGCGCGTACCTCGTGGCGGTGCCCGACGCCTTCGGCCTCAAGGTCGACTACGCGCAGCTCGTCAAGGTCTACGGAGCAGATCCGAACGAGGATCAGCGGCGCTACTCACCGGCGCAGTGCATCGGTGCCGAAGTACATCGAGTCATCGGCGACCCCGACCCGGCGCACATCTCGACCAGCTACATCGAGCGGAGCAACCTAACGCTCAGGATGGCGAATCGCAGATTCACGAGGCTTACCAACGCTTTCTCCAAGAAGCTCGCGAACCACTGCCACATGATCGCGCTGTACACCGTCTGGTACAACTTTGTGAAGGTGCACAAATCACTGCGGATGACTCCGGCGCTTGCAGCCAACGTGACCGACCGGCTCTGGTCCATGGACGATCTCGTCGCCCTGGTCGACGAGCACGACGCGAAGCGTCCGCGTCAGAAGCCCGGCCGGAAGCCGAAAGCGGCGACGGCCGAATCAAACTGAGGCACTACCGCGCCGCGAGCGCGCTAAGCGGCGCTGCCGGCCGACGCGGCGTAGCGCTCGGCGAGCGCCTTGTGGTCGATCTTGCCCGAGTGCGTGAGCGGGATGCGCTCGATCGGCAGGATGCGGACGGGGATCTTGAACTCGGCGATCTGCGTTGCGAGGAAGCGCTTGAGCTCGTCCTCGCTCGCGCTCGCGCCGTCGCGGAAGCTCACGTAGGCGACCGGCACCTGGCCCTCGTCCGGGTCGGCGACGCCGAACGCGCCCGCCTCGGCGACCGCGGGGTGGCGGTAGAGCGCCTGCTCGATCTCGCCGGGCGTGATGTTCTCGCTGCTGCGCTCGATGATCTGCTTGAGGCGCCCGGTGAACCAGTGCTCGCCGCGCGCGTCGCGCAGCCCCATGTCGCCGGTGCGCAGCCAGCCAGAGACCAGCACCTCGCGGTCGGCCTCCGGCCGCCGCCAGTAGCCCGGCGTCACCATCGGACCGCGCACCCACAGCTCGCCCGCCTCTCCCGGGGGCGCGTCGCGGCCGAAGCGCGCCGGATGGACGTCGACCACGCGCAGCTCGACCTCCGCGACCGGCTCGCCCATGTAGCCCCGGCGCTCGAGCTCGGTACGCCGCGTGATCGTCAGCCAGATCGCCTCGGTCATTCCCCAGCCCACCTCGATCGGCATGCCGGCGAGGTCGAGGAACGCACGCTGCAGCCCGAGCGGCAGCTCGTCGCCGCCGGTGAACACGGTGTCGAGCGACGCGAAGTCCTCGCGCGCGGCACCCGAGGCGCGCACGATCTGCCACAGGTGGTCGACGTGCGCGCCGAGCACGGTCGGCCGCCAGCGGCGCAGGTTCGGCACGAAGCGCGCCGGGTCGAACTCCTTCTCGAGGACGACCGTGCCGCCGCGCGCGAGCAGCGGGAAGGCCTCGATCCAGCCGCCCATGTGCGACACCGAGTCGTGCACGACGATCGACGAGCCGCCGTCGACGCGCGCGAGCGCAGCGAGCACGCTGCGCACGATCCCCGCCGCCGAGGCGTGCGAGTGCGTGACGCCCTTCGGCAGCGCCGTCGAGCCCGAGGTGTAGAGGATGAACGCGAGCGTCGCCGGATCGACGGGCGCGAGCGCGCGCGGCGGCGTCGCGAGCAGGTCGTCGAAGCGCGCGTCGTGGACGGAATCCGTGCCGCAGGCGACGACGACGCGCTCGACCGTGCCGCGCGCGGCGTCGACCCGCTCCAGCTCGGCGAGCTTCTCGCGGTGCACGACGAGCCAGCGAGCGCCCGAGTCCGCGAGGCCGTAGGAGATCTCCGGCGGCGCGTCGACGTACTCGAACGGCACCATGGTCACGCCGGCGCGCCAGCAGGCGAGGTAGCAGACGACGAGCTCGATGCCGTTCGGCAAAAGCGTCGCGAGGCGCTCACCCGCGAGCCCGGCGTCGGCGAGCGCCGTCGCGAGGCACTGCGCGAGGTCGTCGAGCTCGGCGTAGCTCACCTGCCGATCGCCGCACGCGACGGCGAGCTTCGCCGGATGGCGGGCGCGCGGCTCGTCGAGCAGCCGCGCGAGCGACGGCCACGTCGCGGACACGGCGCGAGGGTCGCGCCGTCGCCCCGATCTGTCAACCGGACGCGCCGCCCGTCAAGTACCGAAGACGACCGGCAGCCGGTCGGGCGAGCGGAACGCGAGCCCGACGATCCGGCAGTCCTCGCCCGGGGCGAGGCGCAGGTTCGGCAGCCGGTCGAGCAGCACGTTCAGCGCGATGCGCGCCTCGAGGCGCGCCAGGTTCGAGCCCAGGCAGAAGTGCTCGCCGAAGCCGAACGCGAGGTGCTCCGCGACGTTGCCGCGGTGCATGTCGAAGCGGTCGGGGTCCGCGAAGCGGGTCTCGTCGCGGTTCGCGGAGCCGATCGCGAGCATCACGAGCTCGCCCGCCGCGAGGCGCACGCCGGCGACCTCGACCTCGCGCGTCGTCTCGCGCGACACGTACTGCACGGCCGCCTCCCAGCGCAGCGTCTCCTCGATCGCACGGTCGAGCGCCGTGCGGTCGGCGAGGACCTCGTCCATCGCGTCGCGATGCGCGAGCAGCGCGTAGATCAGGCTGCCGGTGAGGCGGTAGGTGGTCTCCGCACCGGCCGGCAGCAGCAGGCGCAGGAAGCTCAGCACCTCCTCCTCGCTGAGGCGCTGGCCGTCGACCTCGGCGTGCACGAGCGTGCTGACGAGATCGTCCTTCGGCGCACGGCGGCGCTCCTCGAGGATCGGCCGCAGGTAGTCGACGATCCGCTGCGCCGCGGCGAAGCCGCGCTCGGGATCGTCCGAGATCGACAGCAGCTCGAGCGCCCAGTGGTGGAACTGCTCGAAGTCGGCGATCGGCAGGCCCATGACGTGCGCGACGACGCGCAGCGGGAAGGTGAAGGTGAACTGCGAGACCAGGTCGGCCTGGCCGTCGCGCTCGAAGGCGTCGACGAGCTGGTGGACGACGCGCTCGACCACGCCGTCGAGCCCGGCGCGGAGCGCGCGCGGCGAGAACGCGGGCGTCACGAGGCGCCGCTGGCGCAGGTGCTCGGCGCCCTCCATCTCGAGGATCGTGCGCCCCATGACGAGCCCGATGCCGCGCGCGTTGCCGCGCGACGAGAAGGTCGCCCCGTCCTTCAGCGCGCGGTAGACGTCGTCGTAGCGCGTGATCATGTGGCTGCGCCCGAGCGGGCCCTCGAGCGGGATCACCGGACGCTCGTGACGCAGGCGCCGGTAGACCGGGTACGGGTCGGGCACCGGGCTCATGATCGAGCCGCCGAACAGGCGGACGGCGGTGTCGGCTTGGGCATGCGCTTCCATTCAGGATTCCCCGCGCTGTGGCGTCCGCAGACGCTTGGTCAGGCGATTCAATCGAGCGATCATATAGCCGATCCGCCGGGGGCGCACGAGCGTAGAAGTACGGCCGCTTGCCGGCTTGCGGCCGCCGGAGAACGGTGGCCGCGCATGCGCGAG
>JBFMAS010000301.1:0-8406 GCA_040755575.1 Thermodesulfobacteriota bacterium | reverse complement strand
CGCGCCCCTCAGCGCGCGAAGCGCACCGGCAGCCGGTGCCACCCCCGCACCGTGCTCGTGCGCACCCGCTCGGCGTTCTCCTCGTCGACCTCCCACGCGGGGAAGCGCGCCAGCACCTCTTCCAGCGCGACGCGGCCCTCGAGGCGGGCGAGCGCCGCTCCGAGGCAGAAGTGCAGGTCGTAGCCGAAGGTGAGGTGATGGTCGATCTTGCGGCGGACGTCGAAGCGGTCGGGGTCGGGGAACCTGCGCTCGTCGCGGTTCGCCGAGGCGGTCAGCAGCAGCAGCACCGAGCCCTCGGCCACCGTCTCGCCGTGCAGCTCGACGTCGCGGGTGACGAAGCGGGCCTGCACCGGTGAGGGCGCCTCGTAGCGCAGGATCTCCTCGATCGCGCCCGGGATCAGGCTGCGATCGCTCAGCAGGAGCTCGCGCGCGTGGGGGTGCTTTGCCAGCAGGTAGCCGGTCCAGCCGATCAGGCGCGCCGTGGTCTCGTTGCCGGCCGCGGCGAGGAGCGTCGAGTAGTTGACGATCTCGTCCTCGTCCAGGTGACGCTCGACGCCGTTCTCGTCGACGAAGCCGACCGCGAGCAGGTCGGTCATCAGGTCGTCCGAGGGATGGCGCCGGCGAAACTCGATGTAGTCGGCGAAGCGCGCGCGGTCCGCGAGCAGCGTGCTCGAGTCCACCTTCTTCGACACGCCGTCCTGCTCGATGCGCAGGCCGGCATCCGTCTGGTCGCGGACCGTCTCCTGATCGGCTTCCGGGATGCCGAGCATCTCGCTGATGACCCGCATCGGCATGTCCGCACCGAAGTCGCGCACGTAGTCGAAGCCGCGGCTGCCCACGAAGGGGTCGAGAGCCTGGGCGCAGAACTCGCGGATGCGCCCCTCGAGCGCGGCGACGCGGCGGGGCGTGAACACGCGGCTCATCAGCCCGCGATGGAGATCGTGGATGGGCGGGTCCTCGAAGATGAACATGCCGCGGGGCAGGGCGACGTCGGCACGGATCAGCTCGAGCACCGTGCCCTTGCTCGAGACGAAGGTCTGCCAGTCGCGCGAGCACGCCTCGACGTCGGCGAAGCGGCTCACCGCGAAGAAGTCGAAGCGCTCGTTGCGATAGAGCGGCCTCTCGTCCCGCAGCCGCTTCCAGATCGGGTAGGGATCGTCGTCGATCTGGAAGTCGTACGGATCGTAGTAGATCTCGCTCGCGCCACCAGCCATGTCCCGCTCCTGGCGAGCCGGCGGCTTGACGGGCTCGCGAAAGGAGAATATGCCTCTACTTCTTGGACAGTCAACCTTCCAGAGGCGTCGCGCGCGGCCGCGCGGCGCGCGTGGCGGACGTTCGGCGATGGACTTCGCGCTCTCTCCAGCCGAGGAGGCATTTCGCAGGCGCGTGCGCGACTGGCTCCGCGCCAACCTTCCCGAGGGCTGGGGCACGCCCCGCTGCCCGAGGCCGCGGACCCCGGCCGAGAAGGTCGCCTTCGCGCGGCGGTGGCAGCGCACGCTCTACGACGGCGGCTGGGCAGGCGTGTCGTGGCCAGCGGAGTACGGGGGGCAGGCGCTCAGCCCGCTCGAGCAGCTGATGTTCCACGAGGAGTGCTTCGCGGCGGGCGCCCCCGACATGATCGACATCGCCATCGGCCTCAACCTGACCGGGCCGACGCCCGGCATCACCGTCCGGCCGCTGGCCGAGATGACCGGCGTCGCGTGGTTCAACGAGGTGTTCTTCGACAACGTGGTCGTCCCGCTCGACATGGTGGTCGGCGAGATCGACCGCGGCTGGGACATCGCGATCACGACGCTGTCGCACGAGCGGGGCACGGTGGTGCCGTACCAGCGCCTCGCGCAGCACCTCGACGGCGTCGCGGCCCTGGCGCGCCGCCTCGCCGCCGACGCGCCGCGAGGTACCGGGGCAGCCGATCGACAGCGCCTCGCGCAGCTCGCGATCGACGTGGCGGTGCTGCGCCTCTCGACGTACCGCAACCTCTCGCAGATCATGCGCTCGGGGCGCCCGGGAGCGGAAGGATCGATGCTGAAGCTGCTGTGGAGCGAGCTCGAGCAGCGCATCATGGAGGCCGCCGCCTCGATCTCCGGCGCGTACGCGCAGCTCGACGAGCACGCGCCCCAGGCCGTCGACGCGGGCCGCTGGCAGTACGGCTACCTCTGGTCGCGCGCCGCCACGATCTACGCGGGCACCTCGGAGGTGCAGCGCAACATCATCGCGCAGCGCATGCTCGGTCTGCCGCGCTGAAGGACACCGCCGCGGGGTCCGCATCGGCGGCTACTTGCCGCGCGCGGCGACGTCCATGTCGAACTGCCGGGCGGGGAACTCGATCAGCGTCTCGGTCACGAGCGGATTGCTCACCGTGGCGCGATCGAGCTTCCAGTTCTGCGCCATGGTGAACTGCTGCGCCGAGTAGCTGCGGTAGTCGTCGCCCTTCCTGTGCCAGGCGCCGCGCCCGCCCGCGAGGTACGAGTTCAGCAGGTTGCCCTGCCAGTCGTACTTCGAGGTGTAGGAGCCGAAGCCGTTGAAGTCCTCCTTGTCGATGCGCAGCACGATCTTGCCGTAGAGGTAGAAGCGGTCCTTCGGCGTGCCCTCGAGGATCCACACGGGGCGCTTGATCAGCACCGTGCGGGCGCTGACCGGAGCCCATGCGAGATCCTTCGTCGAATCGAAGTCCGGCTTCTGGAAGTTGAAGCGTGGGTCCGACGAGTACACGATCCGCCAGCCTCCCTTGGGCAGCGGGCGGATGTCCTCCGCGTTGTCGGTGACGGCGGCACGGTCGAACTGGAAGAGCTGCTCGCCCTCGCCGACCAGCTTCCACTCGAAATCCTCGGGCTTGGCGTCGAAGTAGCCGCCGTCGTCCTGCGACATGTCGCTGCCGAGAAAGCCGTCGGCGCGGTTCGACGGCGTGACCTGACGCACCCGGCGCAGCGCCGGGACGTAGGACCACGTCGAGTCCCGTCGCTGGTCGCGATAGCGCCAGTTGAGCGTGTTGATCCCCTGCAGGTCGGCCGGCGCGTCCGTGGTCACGTACTGCTGGTAGAGGAGGTTCTTGGGATTCTCGGACGGGACGCGGTGCGGCTTCTGCCCGTCCCAGAATTTTTGATAGACGGTGTTGGCCGCCTCGCGGTCGGCGCCGGCGTGCGACACCCAGGTGAGCGTCACCGTGTTCAGGTTGTCCCCGATCGTCCAGTAGTTGTAGAAGTAGTTCCACACGAGCTTGGTCGCGGCCTGCGGATCCTTCGGGTCGATGGTGGGGAAGGGGGCGCCGTAGATCGCGGTCGGCTCCTCGCCGTCGTCGATGCGCCGGATGGAGCCGTTGTCGTCGAGCTTGAAGCGGCCCTCGTTCTCCTTGCTCGCGGCCACCCAGTCGGGATCGACCAGCAGGACGCCCGGCTTCGGCGCGACCACCTCGTGCTTCCACTCGCCGCGCTCGTAGCGGCCGAGGAACTCCTTCGGCAGGACGTCGCGTGCTTGCGAGCTGGTGCTCCGGTCGAGCCAGGTGCCGGGCTCCGGACCGGCTGCGCGAGCCGGGACCGGCGCGGCGAGTCCCAGGAGAGCCAGAGCAACGACGATTCGAGTTGGCCTGCTCATCTCGTCACCTCCATCGCCGACGAGAGCCGGAGTTCGAGAAGATCGATGTTCTTAAGGGAGAAGCACGTTTTCCATCAGGAAGAATTCGCCGTCAAGTGAATCCAGGGACCGCGCGGCGCCTCCTCGCTCACGAGGACGGCAGGTGGCGCATCAGGTCCGCGATGAGGTCCTCGTAGCTGGCCGGCAGCTCCCCGATCGGCGCCACCGGGACGAGGGCGGTCAGCTCGTACTGGTAGGCCATCGGCAACGTGACCGCCGCGACGACCGCGTCTGCGACGACGTCCGGCGTCATGAGCCCCGCGTGGCGCAGCACGCCGCGACGGAACCACCACTGGTGCGCGGCGGCCATCCGCTCGGTCCCGAGGTCGCGGAGCGCGAACTCTGTGCCGGCGGTCTCGCCGCAGCGCAGCACGTTCACCCGGATGCCGGTGCCCTCGAGCTCGAGGCGCAGCATGCGCGCGGCGTGCTCGACGCCGGCGCTGGCGGCGGCGTAGGGCAGGTGGAACGGCCACGGCTGGACTGCGGACGACGAGCTGATGAACAGGACGTCGCCGCCCACGCCGCCCGCGCGCATCGACTGGATCGCACGGCGCGCCACGTACAGCGAGCCGGTCAGCTTGGTCGCGACCGCCGCGCCGATCTCCGCCGGGGTGAGCTCCACGAGCGGACCACACGGGCCGATGCCGGCGTTGTTGATCGCGACCGTGACCCGGCCGAGCTCTTCCTCCGCGCGGGTGAAGAAGTGCTCGACCGAGTCGGGGTCGGTCACGTCGAGAGCATGCGCGAAGCACCTCCCCCCGGCTTGCTCGACCAGGGCGGCCGTCTCGGCGAGGGGTTCGGCGCGCCGGCCGCCGATCGCGACCCGCCATCCCAGCCGGCCGAGCTTCGCCGCGATCGCGCGGCCGATGCCCGTCCCCGCGCCCGTCACGAGCGCGACGCGGTCACGTTTCGGATCGAGCTCGCTCATCGGAGTCTCCCCAATCAGCCGAGGCTCGACGGCCGCTCGACCCGGCCGAGCAGGATCTCCGCGATGAACTTTCCATTCGGGAACGACCCCGTGGTCGCCGAGCTCAGCCAGCCGGCGTCGGAGATCAGCGTGATGCCGGTGATCGCCGCCGCCGCGTCGCTGCACAGGAAGAGCAGCGGGTACGCCTGCTCCATCGGGGTGAACGGCTCGAGGCCGACCTCCGCACGGTAGTCGGTCCCGAAGCCGAGCCACAGGTCCCGGTTCGCGCGCGCGAGCGGCGTGTCGGTGGGACCGGGGCAGATCGCGTTGATCCGGATCCCGCGCTTCAGGAACGCGAGCGCCTCGCGCGCCACGTACGCGCAGATCGCCTGCTTGGTCGTGAAGTAGTCCGCCTTGCCCTGCTCCACGAACCAGCGGGCCGCAGCGTCGAAGTCGGGCGTGTCGAGCACCTCCGAGAGCTGCGCCAGATTCGGCTCCCAGCCGAGCCCTGCGGTCGACGAGATGAAGCAGATCGCGCTGCCCCGGCGCAGCATCTCCTTGCCCAGCATGCGGTCGATCAGGTGCCGATGGCCGACGAAGTTGATGCGCTCGATTCCCGGCGTCCCGTCGGCGACGCCCGCGCAGCAGAACAGCGCGTCCACGCGGCCGCCGCACGCGTCGACGGCGGCGTCGATCGACGCACGGTCTGCGAGGTTCACGTGGATCGCCTCGACGCCGGACAGCGTGACGCCGGCGAAGTCCATGACCACGACCGCGGCGCCGGCGTCCTGCGCGAGCTGCGCCACGGCGGCGCCCATGCCGGTCGCGCCACCGACCACCACGACCCGCTTCCCTCCGTAGCGAAAGGCATCGAACAGGCTCACGTCGGCTCTCCTTCGAATGCCTGCCGCGTATCAGGCTTGACTTAAGCTTTCAATATGCGAAATACGTTTTCGAAATGCTGAAAAGTGCCGATCGCACGCTCGACGTCTTCGAGGCCTTCGCCAGGACCCAGAAGCCGCTCACGCTGTCCGAGCTCGCGCGGGAGATCGAGGTCGCGCCCTCGAGCTGCTTCGCGCTCATCAAGACGTTGCGCGATCGCGGCTACCTGTACGGGGTCGGCGAGCGGCGGACGCTGTATCCGACCCGCCGGATGCTCGACCAGGCGACCGCGATCGCGGCGTGCGAGCCGCACGTGTCGCGCATGCTTCCGGTCATGAGCGCGCTTCGCGACGAGACGGGCGAGACGGTCATCCTCGGCAGGCGCGAGAAGAACGCCGTGGTCTATCTCCACGTCTGCGAGAGCCGCCAGACGGTTCGCTACACGGCCCGCGCCGGCGACCTGAAGCCGCTGCACTCGAGCGCGATCGGCAAGGTGATCCTGGCGAGCCTGCCCAGGGACGAGCGCGCGAAGCTCGTCCAGGCCCTGCCGAGGCCGCGGGTCACGGCGAACACGCTGTGCGCCGCCGCCGAGCTCGCCGACGACGTCGAGGCGGGCCTGCTCAGAGGCTATCAGCTGACCCGCGGGGAGAACGTCGCCGACGTCATGGCCGTGGCGATGCCGATCGTCATCGGCGGCGACCTGTTCGGCCTCTGCATCGCCGCGCCCATGCACAGGATGAGCAGCACGCATGCGCGCCACGCGAAGGCGCTGAAGCGCGCGCTGTCGAGGATGAAGGAGGCGGCGTGACCGAGCTCGTGCGCGCGGAGCGCGAGGGGCCGCTCCTGTCGGTCACGATCACGCGCCCCGACAAGCGCAACGCGCTCAGCGGCGACACGCTGGCGGCTCTCGAGCGCGCCTTCCGGGCGGCGGACGGCGACCGCGAGCTGGCGCTCGCCGTCCTCACCGGCAGCGGCAGCCGGGCGTTCGCCGCGGGCGGCGATCTGCACGAGCTGCAGGCGCTGCGCAGCGTGCAGGACATCGAGCCGTTCACGCGCGCGGCGCGCAGAGCGCTCGACGCGATCCGTCGCTTCCCGGTTCCGGTGGTCGCGGTGCTCAACGGCGACGCGCTCGGCGGCGGCGCGGAGCTGGCCGTCGCCTGCGACGCCCGCGTCGCGGCGGCGCACGCGCGGATCGGGTTCGTGCAGGGCAAGCTCGCCGTGTCGACCGCCTGGGGAGGCGGCATCGATCTGATGCGGCTTCTCGGGTCTGCGCGGGCGCTCGAGCTGCTCGGGTCGGGTCGCCTGGTCGGCGCGGCCGAAGCGCTCGCACTCGGTCTGGTCAACGCCGTCGCCCCGGCCGAGGAGGATGCGAGCGCGTTCGCTCGAGCGTGGTGTCGCGCGTGGCTCGAGCAGGCGCCGCACGTGATGCGTGCCTTCAAGCGTCAGGCCCTGGCCGAGCGCCTCGGACGGTCGCGCGAGGAGCGCGAGGCCTTCGAGCACGAGGACTTCGTGGCGAGCTGGCTGCACGCGGACCACTGGCGCGCGGCCGAGGCGCTCGTCGCCGGTCTCGGCGGCCAGCGCGTCGCATCGGAGTAGTGCCGTGCTGCGCGACGCCCCCGCCCCGTCACGGAAGCGCGCACCGCTGGTGGCGGCGACGACGCCCTCGGGGATCGAGCTGCCCGCGGTCGTCGATCCGGAGGTGCAAGCGATCTCGACGCCGGGCAAGGTCGCCGAGCATCCCTTCACGCGCGGCATCTTCGCGGACGGCTTCCGCGGACGTCTGTGGACGTTCCGGCAGTACTCGGGCTTCGGATCGGCCGAGGAGTCGAACGCGCGCTACCACTTTCTGCTCGAGCAGGGCCAGACCGGCCTCTCGGTCGCGCTCGACCTGCCGACCCAGTGCGGCTACGACCCGGTCGATCCGATCTCCGGGCCGGAGATCGGCAAGGTCGGGGTGTCGCTGTCGAGCCTCGCGGAGATGGAGGTGCTGTTCGACCGCATCGACCTCGCCGCGATCTCGACCTCGTTCACCATCAACGGCACCGCCGCGATCATCTACGCGATGTACCTCGCCTGCGCCGACAGGAAGGGAATCGCGCGCGACGCGCTGACGGGCACCATCCAGAACGACATCCTGAAGGAGTACGTCGCCCGCGGGACGTGGATCTTTCCCGTCCGGCCGTCGCTGCGGCTCGTCGCCGACGCCGTGCTCTTCTCGAACGAGGTGACGCCGCGCTTCAACCCGATCTCGATCGCCGGGGCGCACGTGCGAGACGCCGGCTGCACGGCCGTCGAGGAGATGGCCTACGCGCTGGCGAACGGGCTCGTCTACGTCGACGAGCTCATCGCGCGCGGCGGCGACGCGACCAGGTTCGGCAAGCGCCTGAGCTTCTTCTTCTACGTCCACATGGACCTTCTCGAGGAGGTCGCAAAGTTCCGCGCCGGACGGCGGATCTGGGCGCGCCTGATGAAGGAGCGCTACGGCGTCACCGATCCGAAGGCGCAGCACTTCCGCTTCGGCGTGGTGTGCGGCGGCTCCTCGCTCACGGCGGCGCAGCCCCACAACAACATCGTCCGGGTCGCGGTCGAGACGCTCGCCGCGGTCATGGGCGGCGCGCAGTCGGTGTTCACCTGTGCGTTCGACGAGGCCTTCCAGATCCCGACCGAGTTCTCGGCGGAGATCGCCCTGCGGACGCAGCAGATCGTCGCCTACGAGAGCGGCGTCGCGCGCACGGTCGATCCTCTGGGCGGCAGCTACGCGGTCGAGTACCTCACCGATCGCATGGAGGAGGAGATCCTCCGGGTGATGGCCGAGATCGACGCGCACGGCGGCGTGATCGAGGCGATCGAGGACGGCTGGCTGCAGATGCGCATCGCCGAGCGCGCGCGCGAGCGCAAGGAGAAGATCGACAGCGGCGAGTCCGTCGTGGTCGGCCGGAACTTCTTCCGCAGGGACGAGGACCCCGGCGCCAGGGGCGAGGCGTTCC